>JBAVPI010000027.1:0-1705 GCA_049692915.1 Pyrinomonadaceae bacterium | reverse complement strand
GTTGGGATGAGCGCGCGGCGCTGTTGTGGCGGCGACGACGAGCACGCGCTCGGTGGCGCGCGACATCTCGCGCTGAAAGGAACGGCACAGATAGTTGATGTCGAGCAGGAGTTCGTCGGCGTCGAGTGCGCGGTAGAGGTTGATGTAGCCCAACGCGCCGCGCTCGGTCGTGAGCGGCAGGCGAATCGTCCAGTAGCGACCGGAGTCATAGACTTCCCCTGCTTCAACGTCGCCGCGCTCCCAAGTCCAGCAGAGCGCCCCGTCCTCTCGATGCATAACGCCGCCGCGCCGCGCCGCGCCACCGGCAGCACCGCCGACGACGCCCGCATCGCGCGCGTGCGTCTCCGCGTCCAACTGTCGTTGTAAGTCCGCGTCCAATAGTCGTCGTGAGTCCGCGTCCAACTGTCGTCGTGAGTCGCCGCCTTCAATCCGCACCTTCGCGTGGACGAAATCGCCGGGTTCGAGCAGCACGCGGAGGGCGTCGAACAACTCGCAAGGATTTTTGACCTCGGACATGGCTCGCGCGGCGCGGCGGACGCGAATGTTGTTCGCCGTGCGCAGACGCCGCTCGCCGAGGTTGCGACGCACGCTCGCTCTAATCTCGTCCACCTCGTGATAGCGAAGTCGGCCCACGGCGAGCACGACGGCCACGCCGACGATGAAGAGCAGGAGGCCCGTGGCGCGGCCCGCGTCCTGCACGAAGAAGAGCGCCGAGAGTCCGAACAGGGCCGACGCTCCGTAGAGCACGAACACGACGCGACGTTGCGACCAACCGCGCGCGAGCAGCATGTGATGGATGTGCTCCCGGTCGCCCACGAAGAGCGGTCGCCCGCCGATGAAGCGCCGGATGAGCGTGAAGCCCGTATCCACGACCGGAACGCCGAAGGCCAGCAGCGGAATCGCCACGGCGACGGCGGTCGAAGCCTTCTGCGCGCCGTTGACGGAGAGAGCGGCGAGCACGAAACCGATGAAGAGCGCGCCCGAATCGCCCAAGAAGATCGAGGCCGGGTTGAAGTTGTAGCGTAGGAAACCAATCAGCGAGCCGCACAGCACACACGCCACGACCGCGACCAGCGGATGGCCGAGCATGAGCGCCACGACCAGCATCACGAGCGAGGCGAAGAGGGCCGCGCCCGCCGCCAACCCGTCCACCCCGTCAATCAAATTGAAGGCGTTGGCGATGCCCGTAATCCACACGAGCGTGAGGATGAAGGAGACGACTTGCGGTAGATGGACGGAGCCGAAGACGGGCGCGGAGAGCAGTTCGATGCGCCCGCCGAGCGCGTAGAAGATTGTGCCGCAGAGGGCGAGCGCGAGAAACTTCGTGCGTGCACGCGTGCCACGCAAATCGTCGTAGATGCCGAAGAGAAGGATGAGCGAGGCGGGCACGAGCGTCTGCACCAGTTGCGGCAAATCGGCGTTGACGGAGCGCGTGACGAGATTGTTGACGAGCGTCAGCGACAGCAGCGCAAGGATGACGGAGGCGAAGACGGCGATGCCGCCGAGTCGCGGCACGGCTTTGCGATGCACGCGCCGCACGTCGCCCGTTTCGTCGAGCCACCCGCGCCGCTCACAGACGCGCCGCACGATTGGCGTCAGCACGACCGCCGAAATCGTCGCGATGATAAAGAGCGCGAAATAAGTGTTCATAGGTTAGACAGACGAAGCATAAGGAACGGCGCGTCGGGACGACTCAAAGGCGCGT
>JBAVPI010000026.1:0-13604 GCA_049692915.1 Pyrinomonadaceae bacterium | reverse complement strand
TCGGAGATCAAGACGGCCAGTGGGATCGCGCGGCGTGGAAGACCGAAGCATTCTATGGAAACCCGCTGACAGGCTTCACGGCCTTGCCATAAATTAGTTCCAGCGTCCGATAAGAGAGCCTGAATGTCATTGACGTTCAGGCTCTCTTCAATTACAGACTCTACGAAGTCGTCGAAGAGTCCACTGCGACCTGCGAACTCTTCAAATAGGGCTTATGGTGCAGCATGGGCTTTGCTTCAACGCCTCAGCCCGAAGCCTTACCTTATCAGACGCGTGCTGTCTTCTCCACGTATTTCTGTCACTCTAACTTGAGCTTGTTACATCCGCACGAAAGATTCGCTCGCTCTCAAGGGGACTGCGGAAACAGTTCATCGAAGCTGTGGATTGTCGGATGCCCCGGTTCGGGCGACGGGTGGGGATTCCCCGGACGCAAACATAACAGGGTATGCATTGATGCGAGGTGGGCTGCGTCGAGTTCGGCAATCACGTCAGAGATGAACATGATCTCTGATGCCGGACGCCCGCATGCGTCTGCAATGAGCCGGTAACTTTTCGCCTCAAGCTTAGCGCCCATCTGTGTATCAAAGTATCCGCTGATATACCGCGTCAGATCACCCGCCTCCGTGTTAGCGAAAAGCAGTTTCTGCGCCAGCACACTGCCTGAAGAGAAGATGCTTATATCCCTTTTCTGTCTGTGCCAACGCACGAATGATCGCGGCACATCCGGGAAAACATGACCTCGCAATTCACCCGTTCGATAGCCGGACTGCCAGACTTTTCCTTGAATAGATTTCAAGGGCGTTAACTTTCGATCACTATCCATCAGCCAATGAATGTAAGCGACGACGGACTCCAGTTGTTCTTCTACGGACTCTTCACGCCACTCAGGGGGATTGAGGCGCTCTCGTTCGTCTGCCGCATGAGTTTCGCGCAGCGATGCGACATCGGCGCGCACATCCTCATCCGATGAATGCCCGTCGAGAAATGCTTTGAGATGTGCGCGCGCATACGGAAATAAGACTTCATAGACGAAATCTATATGCGTAGAGGTGCCCTCTATATCCAACAGGACGCAGGTAATGTTTGACTTGAGCAGCGGCACTTTCAACACCGGATCGAAAAGCAGTGCGGGTGATCGCATGAGCTTACATCTTCTGCTGTGCGGGAAAATACGATACGCCCAGACACACGGGCTGGTAATCAAGGGACACACGGCTCTCCGTATAGTGCGGAGTCCATCCGGACGGGTCTTGAAACATGCGTATGGCGCGAATCTCGCGGTCGGAACAGAGATTGAACCAGTGCCACGTTCCACGCGGCACACGCACCATGTCTCCCGCTTCTACTTCAATCGCGACGACAGGCCCCTGCCGTGAACGTATGTGAAACAGCCCCCGACCGTGAATGATGAAACGCACTTCGTCCTCATCGTGCCAGTGCTCTTGATTAAATTTTGCCAGCATCTCTTCAAGCCCCGGCGTCTGTGCGTTGACATCAATGACATCCGCCGTGACGTAACCGCCGCGCATCTTCAGCTTGTCAATCTCAGCACTGTACAAGGCCAGTATTTGTTCAGCGGGCGCGTTCGCGGCGACGGGATGCGAGTTGTTCCAACGCTCGTAATCAATCCCGATGGTCGAAAGATAAACAGCAATCTCTTCTTGATCAAAGAGGGTTCGATGCTCGTCGGGAATGTGCAGGATAGCCATGTGAATGCTCCATCATACGAATCGCAAGCAGACTCTTTCAGTGAAGCGCGCGCGCCGCATTGTGTGACGTGCGTCCCAAAACTTCCAACAAAAACTCAAGAATTTCCACGTGGCGATTTGCTTCGGGCAAATCCCGGCCCCATGTGTAGAGGCCATGCCGCCGCAACAAAAATCCATGCGCGCCGGGATGCTCATTCAGCGCCTCTTCGACTGAAAGGGAGAGCGTCGCCATATCCTGAGAGTTTTCGATAATCGGCACCCACTCGCGATGCTCGTGCGTGGAGACGCCCGCCAGACCTTTGAGCATCTCGAAACCCTCGATGTTTACTCCACCCTCAAGGGCGTGCATATCGGAGATGATGTGACTCCAGATCGAATGCGTGTGCAACACCGCTCCTGCTCCGCGCGCACGCACGACCATCAGATGCAGCAACGTCTCGGCTGAAGGACGCCCTGACCCTGCGACCCGGTTTCCATTGGCATCGGTGATGAGAACGTGGTCGGATGCGAGCAGACTCTTATCTACGCCGCTCGAAGTGATTGCCAGCCGTAAGGGGTTGCGACTGACGACGGCGCTGAAATTCCCGCTTGTTCCCATTGCCCAACCGCGTGCATAAAACCTCCGCCCGATTTCAGAAAGCGAGACGGCAAGTTCGTCGAACCCTCCGATCTGTTCCCCTTCTTCCGGTCTGTTTTCTATCTTCGTCTCAATCATAGTTGGAAACTTACAGCAGTTGGCGTTCGCACGTAGCTACATACTTTTCACAGTCTCAATTTCTTCGACGATAGTGGCCGTCAGGACAACTCCGGCAGAATGGTATCCGGTATGCAGTCCTTCAATTCATCTTCGAGCAGCCTCAGACGCGAGTAGAGATAGCCGACGCCGACCATCAACAACGTGAGCAGGCCAAGGATGATGAAAAGGAAGGCTATGCCTCTGCCGGGGCCGGTTCCGATGACCGAGCCGACGCTCGCCGCCAGAAAGCCTCCGTCGGCGAGCCAAGGCTCGAATAAATTATCGGCGAGCGGGCCTGCGAGAACGTATGCAAGCGGCAGAGACGACCATGCGAGCATTCGCCGCACGGCGAAGACCCTGCCCTGAACGTCCGGAGGTATCTTGCTCTGCCAGATCGCCTGACTGCACCCGTTGATAAACGGACGACTGAAGTAGAAGACGAACGCGGCGACCGCGACGATCAATGCGGAAGGTCTCAGACCCGCCAGAATCAAGCAGAGGCCGCCGAGTATTTCAAAAATGAAAACGCCTCTCACACGTCGCGTCGGGCCACCCCAGACGCTCATCACCAGACTGCCGACGAGCAAACCACCGCCCCCGATTGAGAGCACCGTGCCTAAGACCGAGCCTGTCGTAAAGCTCAGCACGAGCGGCGTCGTCAGCACCAGCAGGAAGCCGCCGAGAAAGTTTGTTAATGCGAAGAAGATTAACAACCCCAGCAAGCCGGGACGAGAGTACACATACGTCAAACCAAAGCCGACCTCCCTCAACAGTGAACTCTTCAAGGGGACTTCCCGGCTCTTAGGAGGTTGAGGAATTTTGACCATCAACAGAGTAGCGAATGAAAAAATGAAGGTCACAAAATCCACCAGAAATACTCCCTGAATCTTGATTAAAACTATCAGCACCCCGCCCATCAATGGCGAGAGCAGCAAGCCCAGAGCATCACCCGTGGCATTCAAACCGCTGGCCCTGCCGAAGTATTTCTTGGGAATCAGAAGCGTGGTCGCGGCGCTGAAGGCGGGCCATTGAAACGCGCCGAGCGCCGAGTTGACGGTCAGTGCGATGCAGATATGCCAGAGCGGAAGATGGCCGAAAAATATCGCGACGGCCATGCTCAAGATGCTCGCACCGGCTCCTAACTGGCAGACGATCAGCACTAAACGCCGGTCAAGGCGATCAACGAGCGCGCCCGCCAGCGGTGACATCAAAATGCCGGGCAGGCGGTTGCAAACAGCGATGATTGATAGTTGAGTGACCGATCCGTTCTGCTGATATGTCCATACGCCAAGCGCAAAACCCGTCAGGCCGGAGCCGATTAATGAGACGACTTGCCCGACCCATACAAGCAGAAAAGTTTGTATGCTGGTTGTCGAGCTTTGACGCGGTTGCTCAAGAATCGTTGCCGTCATTTGATTGCCGGGGAAGAATCGTCAAGTTAAATACCGGAGGCGGGTGGTCGCGGGAGAAGCGGCGGTCACGAGAGAGGTGAGAACCGGTGAACGACGGTGAAACTCATCCTGCTTTCACGCTATCGCGATGCTCCGATTAACCTGAGGATGCCGCACGGGCTACTGGCCGGGCGCGGTCTTGGGTTCGATCTCGCTGCGATGGCAGGTGTAGCAGGAGACGTGCATTTTGCGGTCTGAGAAATCGTCATTAATCGTCCGGGTTAGCTTAATCATTCGTCGCGCGACCTCCTTTTTGGGGTTGTCGTCGCTGGCGAAGTTGCCCTCTACGTGGCAGTGGTTGCACTGCACCCCGAGGCCCGCCGTGAATGTGCGCATGATCTGCGCGACTTCAGCGCCCGTCGAAGCTTTCAATACTTTGAGGTTGGTCGGATCGGGAAGCTTACTGTGTGCCGCCTCATCCTTTTTCTCCTGAGCATAGAGCGGAAGCAAGACGAACAGGGCCATCACGAGCAAGCGTAGTGGAGTCTGATATCTCATGTTCAATCCTTTGCGGAAGAGGCGACGGCCAACGACGCGCCGCGTGCATGAGTGACGAAGACCGTTTTCAGTTCTGGCCGCTTGAGACAACTTTGGGATCGGTGAGATAGACGGCAGAGCGGAATCCGAGCACCGAGGCGAGCCTCTCCAGCGCGGCCTGATCGGCCTGCTCAGCCGGAGAGAGCGGCTTGGCCGCGACCACGCACTTGTCCGAGCGGCAGTTGTGCGAGTTGGGCGAACCGAGTCGTTCGAGCAGCGCGACCGTCTCAGGATGCGGCAGGCCGAATCGCCAAGGCCCGTTCGCCATGTCCGCAGGCGAATCGCCCGCCTTACTCTTGACATCAACCTTCGCGCCTTTTTCCACCAAGTAAAGCACCATCTCATTGTTCCCGATATAAGCCGAGCCATGCAGCGGCGTATAGCCGCGACTATCCACGGCATTCACATCATTGCCGAGTTCGACGCAATACTCGACCGCTTCGTTAAGTGGAACCGGAGCGTTGACGCTCCAGTTCGACGCCCAGCCGACCCCTGCCGCCGCCATCAGCGGTGTGTGCCCGGACTTGGTGGCGATTTTAGGGTCTGCTCCGTGCGCGATTAAAAGACGCATCGCCGCGATGTCGCTCGATTGAGCCGCACGCCAGAAGGCCGTCGCGCCCGCCGGGTTCACCCACGTCGGGTCGCTAAACAGGGCGCGGAACCACGGCTTCTCTCCGAGCAGGGCGTTGACCTTCGCCCCGTGTTCGAGAAGGGCTTTCATCAAATCGAGATAGCCGGTCTTCTCCTGCTCAAGGTTGGGTTGCGGATAGGACGCGTGCGGTGCCCATTGCACATCTACGGTCGCGTACAGAGCGGTCAGACCTGTCAGCGTTGGCAGATTCGGATCAGCGCCGCGCTGGAGCAGATACATGGCGAGATCGAGATGGCCGTTGGCGATTGCCATGACGAGCGGGCTGAACTTGTCCGCGCTGACCTGATTGATATTAGCGCCCCCCTCAACCAGAGCGCGCGTCGCTTCAACGTGCCCCTCCCGCGTGGCGTAGAGCAGCGCCGTCATGCCGCCGACAAACTCCGGCCCCACTCTCATGGGCGGCGAGAGTCGCGCCGCAGCGTCTCCCGCGCGGGGTTTGGCAAGCAGGACTTGCGCCGATTGAAAGCCGAGCGCGCGGCTCAGAAGCGTCAAATCCGACCTCGCGGCTTCGGTCACAGCCTTCGTCGCGGTATCCATCGCAACTTTCGCCGCGGTATCCGTCGCAACTTTCGTCGCGGCATCCGCAGCGACTTTTGCCTCTGCGACTTTTGCCTCGACGACTTTAGTGTCGGCGACTTTGGTCTCAGTGACTTTAGTCTCAGCGACTTTGGCGTCGGCGGTTTGATTCGTTTTTTCTTGCTCGACAACAGTGATGGCCGTCTTTTCTTTCCCGACAACAGCGGTGGCCGCCGTCGGCTTCGCGCCCGACGCCGCTACGCTCTTGGCAGTGACGGGGTGATAGAAGATATGCCCGTCGCGGTCGAAACTGACCTTTTCAACTTCGCGCGACGATGTGGCGACATTCGCGTCCGCGCCCCGCGCCAGCAGCAACCTGACGACCGCGTCGCGATTGAGGGCGGCGGCGAACATCAAGGCCGTCTGCCCTCTTGCGGCCTCCTTCGCGTTGACGTTCGCCCCGTGGTCGAGCAGCACCCTCACGCCCTCCGCGTTGCCCGAAGACGACGCCAGCATGAGCGCCGTGGTTCCGTTCGCGTTGGCCAAGTTGACGCCCGCGCCCGCTTTCAACAGGGCTTCCAACATCGCCGGATTGCCGTTCGTACATGCCAGCAGCAGCGGCGTGAGAGCACCCACACGGGTCGCCGCCCCGACCTTCGCGCCCGCCGCGAGCAACAACTTGAGCATTTCCAAATCGTCTTGATACGCAGCCCAATGCAGCGCCGTCATGCCGTCGCCCTGCGCCCCGTTCACGTCCGCCTTTCGCTTCAACAGAGACCGCACGCTCGCACGATTGCCCTGCATGGCTGCATCGGCGAGCCGCGTATCAACCGGCGCAGACGCAAGCAGAGCCGTGAACAACAGTCCGCTGATGAGGGTCTGGCTCAACATCTGATCGTTCCCTTCCACGCTCCATCAGCACGGGCCTTTCGACCCGCGCCGTTAAATCGCAATCTCACCCGTGCTGTCGCCGAAGCTCTGTACGCTCATTCCGAGCTTACGCATCATGGTGAGCAGGACGTTGGACATCGGCGTCCCTTCGGCGCATCTGAGGTGAACGTTGCCCTTCAAAGCGCCGTTGGCATGACCGGCCAGAAACAGTGGCAGGCGCTTGTGGTTATGCACGTTTCCGTCACCCATCGGGCTGCCGTAGAGGATCATCGAATGATCCAGCAGGTTGCCGTCGCCGTCCGGCGTGTTCTTCAGCTTCTCAAGAAAGTACGGGATTAAGCTGACGTGGTAACGATTGAGCCGTGCGAAATCCGCGACTCTCGCGGGATTCTCTCCATGATGCGAACAGGGGTGAAACGGAGTCTTCACGCCGCTCTCCGGGAACACGCGCTCGCTGACATCGCGGCTCATCTTGAAAGTGGAGACACGCGTCGTCTCGGTCATGAAGGCCAGCACCTGCAAGTCAAACATCAGCTTCACGTGCTCCTCGTATGAATCGGGCACGCCCGCGGGCGCTGCGGGCAACTGCCTCGGCTCGCCGCTGGAATTGTATTTTTCGATTCTCTGGATACGGCGCTCGATTTCGCGCACGCTCTCAAGATACGAGTTGAGCCGTCTGCGATCACCCGGCCCCAGATTCTTTTTGATCCGTACCACGTCCTGAGATATCCAATCGAGAATGCTGCGATTGACCGTCTGGCGCATGCGACGCTCCGAAGGGGTTGCGCCGTCGCCGAACAGATTCTCGAAGGCCATGCGCGGGTCTGGCGTCATGGGCAATGGAGTGGTGGGCGAAGACCAACTGATGGTGTCCGCATAGATGCATGCATAACCGTAGTCGCACGCGCCCGAAGCGTCCACCATCTCGATGCACAATTGAAGCGAAGGCAGCGGCGTGTCCTGACCGAACCCCTGCGCGTAGAGTTGATCCATGGACGTGCCCGCGAAGTAGTCGGAACCCAGAGTCATCTTCGGATGTGCGGCAGTCAGATAGACTGCGCTCGCGCGAAAGTGGTCTGCGCCCTCTTCACCCGGCGAATAGGCCGTGGCCGGATGCAGGTCTGTATCGCTGATGATGCTGATGTAATCGCGATAGGGCGCGAGCGGCTCAAGGCTCTGGCTGAACTCGAAATCGCGACCCTCTTTTTCCGGCGACCAGTAATGCTTGTTCGCACCCTGCCCGGTGCTGCCCGCCGCTCCGTGCACCATCTCTATGCAGCACAGGCGCGTGCGCGGCGAGGCCGCCGTTTTGCTCAACATGGTCTGCGCCGGAACCATCGCGTCGAGCAGCGGCAAGGCCAGAGCCGCGCCCACGCCGCGCAGCACTGCGCGACGGGAAACATACTTCCTTGTGATAAATCCCATCTCCCTCTACTCCTCTGAAGGCCGCGGCACAGCCGCCGCGACATCGTGCCCCGTAGGCTCGCTCCGTTCCGCCCTTCTCATCTGAAACGGCGCGCTCCTGACAATCCCCATGATGAAAGATGAAAAGCGATAATTATTTGCCGCCGCGTCGCGGGTGATCGAACGGATGACGGGCATGTCGCGGTAATCGAGTATGCGTCCCAAACCGTAAGCCAAGAGTTTCTCCGCGAACGTTCCGACGAACTCATCACCGCGACTGAGCACGGCCTGCCGCAGACTGGCCGGGCCGTCCAGCTTTGTTCCGTCGAGCATCTGCCCCGAAGGGTCTATGTGAAACCCGCTATCGTTGGTGCGCCACACGCCCACCGCGTCGAAGTTCTCAAGCGCCAGCCCTATCGGGTCCATCAAGCGATGACAGCCTGAGCAACTGGGATTCTTACGGTGCTCCTCCATCCGCTCGCGCACAGAGAGCGGCTTGGCGATGTGGCCGGTTCGCACCTCGGAGTTTTCCGGCAGGGCGGGCACGTTCGGCGGCGGCGGCGGCGGCGGCGTGCCGAGCAGTACCTCCATCACATACTTGCCGCGCTTGACGGGGGAAGTTCTGTTAGTCAAAGAGGTGAGCATCAGTATGCCCGCGTGTCCGAGCAACCCTTTGCGATTCTCGTCCGTCACGGCGACACGACGGAAGCGGCTTCCCAAGATATTCGGAATCGAATAGTGGCGCGCCAGCCGTTCATCAACGAACGTGTAATCCGCCGTCAGCAGGTCGAAGACGCTTCTATCCTCAACCATCACGCTTTCAAACAGAAGCTCCGTCTCTCGCCGCATGGACTGCGCCAGCGTCTTGTCGTAGTTCGGATAGAGATGCAGATCGGGATTGGCGTCCCTGAGATTTTGCAGAAGCAACCACTGGGCTGCGAAGTTGGATACGAGCGCCTGCGCACGTCGGTCGGCCAACATGCGCCGCACCTCGCGCTCAAGCACGAGAGGGTCTTTGAGCCTGCCCTGACTGGCGATGGTAATCAAACGCTCGTCGGGCGCGCTGCTCCAGAGGAAATACGAAAGACGTGAAGCAAGCTCTAAATCAGTTATTCGATAATTCTTCCCCGGCGCGACGTTGGGCGGGGTGCGCTCGAAGCGAAAGACGAACTCCGGATTGGAGATGATCGCCTGAATGGCCGTGCGTATTCCCGAATCGAAATCTCCCTGCCGGCGGCCCATCCTGTAAAACCTGAGCAGTGCTTCGAGGTCGGCATCAGCGACGGGCTGACGATACGCACGTCGCGCTAATGCGGAAACAATCTTTTTCGCGCACGGCAATTCTTCGGCAGCGGAGGCCGGTCGGCACGTGAAGATTTTGCGGCGACCGGGGGTGTTCGAGACTCCGGCCACTTCAGTCGGCCCCGTGATGGAAAGCTCACGCAGGTGCGACAACGTGCTGGCTCCCGGCACAGCGCCGATGGTGAGGTCAACGAGGGTCTGCTCATACATGTGAACCTCGTCGTCAACCGGCCCGTCGGACTTCTGAATGAAGGAGGCCGAAATTCGCTGTGGCCCCGCCTTAATCCTGATCGGGGGCGTCTTGATGCCGTCCGGCGTCATCGCCGGGTCAATGTCGAGAAGCGCGACCTTCTCCATGTTCACGGCGACTTCGATCTGCTGTCCCTTTCCCTGATTGATGCCGAAGAGCGGGCCGACCGGATGGTGGTAGAAACCGAGCTTGAAGACGTACTCGCCGTCGGCGGGAAAATCATGCAGCACCGAAATCCCTCCGCGTGTCCCGAAGGGCGTCCCCTCCACGTGACGCGACTGCGAGACGGTGCGCGGAAGAGTGTAGGTTGACGTAATCGGAGGCGCGTCCGGATCGCCTACTGCCTGACGGCTAATCTTTCCCGCCGCACGGATATAAGCCTCCATGAGCGTCGGCGTCACCGCCATGACATCCGACATGTTGTCGAATCCGTGGCTCATGTTATCGGGCGGCAGCAGCGCGGACACATCTACGCGGACATCCAACAGGTCGCGAATCGAGTTGGCGTATTCGGTTCTATTGAGCCTGTGTAAGGCCGGTATGCCGGGATCGGGTCGGGCAGCAACGGCTTCATCAATGCCTCTTTCCAGCGTCGCGATGAAAACCTTGGTGTCGTTAGCGTCGGGACGCGGCATGCCCGGAGGAGGCATCAGGCCCGCACGCAGCTTGCGAATCATCTTCTCCGCCAACTCCGGTGTTTGGTCAACATGCTCAAGGTTCAACGTCGAGAGTGTCATGCCCCCCGCCTTCACCCCATTGTTGTGACAGGTGGCGCAGTGCTCTTCGAGGAACTCGCTTGGCGAAGGCGAAGCTATGGGCGGAGGGGTGCTGCTGCTGCGCGCTTGCCAGTTGGCGAAGGCCGCAAGGATTATCCAGACGCCGGCAATAATTCTCTTACTCATCTCATCCCCTCAACGTTTACACACAAAACGGCGCGCACGCGTTTTCAAATTTTCGCGGCTCAGAAAAAAGAGTTCGCGGGTTCGTGCGCTTACGCCTGTTTACCTGTAACGCAGGGTCACAATCGGGTCTATCTTTGTTGCGCGCCACGCCGGGATGACGATAGCCAGCACGCCCGCCAGAATGAGTGCGACCGGGACACCTACGAAAGTCGCTGCGTCGTTGGCCGTCACGCCGTAGATGACGGATGCCAGAAATCTGCTGAACCCCCACGCGAGCGGTAAGCCGATGGCGAGTCCGATGGCGATGGGCATCATCCCGCGCTGGAAAATAATGGACAGGACGTTCTGCCGTTGCGCGCCCAACGCCATGCGAATGCCGATCTCGCGCGTCTGCTCGGAGACGAGATGAGCCATCACGCCATAGACGCCGATGGCGGACAGGCCGAGCGCGAGCAGGCCGAAGACACCCATCAGAACCGCCATATAGTTCAGACCGATGGCGCTGTTATGAATTGACTTTTCCATCGTGCGCATATCCGTGATGGACTGCTCGCGGTCAACCTCTCGAATCGCCCCCGTCACGTTGGCGGCCAGCAGCAAAGGGTCGCGCTCGGTGCGCACGGCAATGTCCATCCACTGGGTGGGTGCCTGCCGGTATGGAACGTAGAGAGCGGGGCGCGGCTCCTGATCGTAAGGGCTGTGGATGATGTCGCCGACGACGCCGACAATCGTCAGCCAAGGACTTTTAGAATCCGTGCCGCCCATGCGGATGCGTTTTCCGAGCGGCGATTCGTTCCTCCACCAACGCGCGGCCAGATGCTCGCTGACGAGAGCCACTCCGGGTGCATCGGGGCCGTCGCTGTCGCTCAGCAGACGCCCGTCGCGCAGTCCTATGTGAACGGTCTCAAAATAGGAAGGGCTTGCCACCTGATACATGCTCCGTGGAATGTTGTCGGCCTCCACCTGTTGCCCTTCGATGGTGAACACCTGACTGTTAGAGTGGCCGCTGTAAGGCAGCGCCGTGACGGCGGCGGCGGTGCGGACGCCCGGCAGCGCGCGGATGTGTTCGAGCGCGTTACGGTAGAAGTCCGCCGCCTGACGCGGTTCCTTGTATTTATTGCTGGTGAGCGCCAGCCGCATCGTCAACAGCGTGGTGGGTTCCAGACGCTCGCTGGTGTCAACCTGCGCATGGAAACCCCGCACCATCAAGCCTGCTCCGACCAGCAGCACCACGGCGAAAGTAATCTCGGCGGCGACCAGTATGTTGCGCAAGAGGTGGCCCGCCGCGCCCGCCGAACCGCCGCGCCCCCCGTCCTTGAGCGCATCCGTGAGGTTCGGGCGCGAACATTGCCATGCGGGCGCGACTCCGGCCAGAACGCCGCTCAGAACCGCCGCGACCAGCGTGAAGATCAGCACGCGATTATCGAGTTGGATGTCTTTCCAACCATAAACAAATCTGACGAGTTCGGGCGGCATGCCCGCTTTAATCATGCTCATGCCCCACTGCGCGAAGAGCAGGCCGAGCGCGGCTCCCGGCACGGCGAGCAGAAAACTTTCCGTCACCAACTGCGTGATGACCCGCCCGCGCGACGCGCCGAGCGCCATTCTGATCGCCACTTCATGGAGCCGCCCGTGCGCGCGCGCCAGTTGCAGGTTGGCGACGTTGACGCAGGCGATGAGCAGCACGAACAGCACGGAACTCAAGAGCATGACGAGGTATTGCTCTCTCTGGTAGTTGACGAGGAAGCGATGCGCCGGTCGAATCGTGAAGCGGCGATTTTTGTTGGTGTCAGGATAGGATGTTCCGAGGCGCGCGCCGATGCCGTCGAGTTCGGCGGAAGCCTGCTCGACGGTGCGTCCGGGTTTCAGTCGCGCAAGTCCCGTCAGTTTATTCGTCAGGCGCGAGGTGCGATCTGCGGGCGCGAGGGCGTCGGGCGTCCAGACCTCTGTCGCCAGCGGAAAGTCATAACTGCCCGGCATGACTCCGATGACGATGAAGTTCTCGCCGTCGAGCCTGACCGGTTTCCCGATGATATTGCGGTCGGCGGCGAAACGATTCTTCCACAGCCCGTCGCTGAGAATCACCTCACGCTCGCGCCCCGGTTGATCTTCGCCGGTCTCGAAGGCACGCCCCAACGCAGGCCTGACGCCCACCGCGTCGAAGAAGTTGGCGCTCACGAGGGTTTGCGAAACCGCTTCCGGCTGGCCGTCGGAACCGACGATGTTTGACAGCCCGCCCTGCCAGCTGGCGACCTGTTCCAACGTCGAACTATCGCGGCGGATGTCTTCAAAATCGGCTGGCGTCAGACTATTCCAATCGTCAACGCTGCCCCGACCGCGTTCGACCACCATCACCAGCGTTTCCAGATGCGGCAAAGCGACGGGTTTCCACAGCATCGCATCGCAGACACTATAGACGGCTGTCGTCACGCCTATTCCGACCGCCAGCGTCAGAATGGAGGTCAATGCGAAGCCCGGCGATTTGCGTAGCATGCGTATGCCGTAACGGATGTCGTGCCATAGGTTCATGGAGTGTCCTCGTTTTTAATACGCGATTTGCCCAAGTGCTTATCGGCCACCGAATCTGCCTGAGAGATGTTTCAGCATCAACGGAAGATAAGAGTGCCGCGTTTCCTGATTCCTCATACCGCGCCAATCATCCGCGCCAACTTGTTCGCTTGCGACGCCACCGGATTTGATACAACAAATGTTAACTATCAACCGCGAGTTTCAGCCGCGTAGTCGCCTCTCGTCCGCCCGCTGTTCCGCTCAACTTCACACTCCTTGCTACCTCCCGACACTTCTCCTTCACCTCCTCCAAATCCCTACCCTTCGCCATCACATGCGCGAACCGCGTCATCCAATCGCTCGCTTCCTTCCAGTTCGCCGTCGCCTTGATCCCCTCCACGTTGACGTATAAATCCTCGCACAACCCCTCTGCCGCCTCTCCCTCAACTTTTACTTCCCGTACTTCTTCAAGCACGCTCTGCGGAATCAACCAGAATATCCCGCACGACCCCCGCGGCTCGAAACGGAAGTCAGCCTCGCGCCTCGCCAGCGCTTCGCACAGCACCGCCGTCGGACTCCTCCCAGTGCTGTGCTCCACCAACTCCATGATGCGATCACCAGCGGGCCTGAGATGTCCCTCCACCAGCGCGATGCGCTCCTGCGGCGTCACGATGAACTCCCAGTGACTCACGCAGTATTTCACATCCAACAAATTCAGTAACCCTTCGACGGCAGATTCCAGCGAC
>JBAVPI010000025.1:0-8016 GCA_049692915.1 Pyrinomonadaceae bacterium | reverse complement strand
GTGTCGGGCGAGAGGTGATGAGCGAGGAGGAGGCGTGCGCAACGATTGGCGCTGCGGTCGAGTGCGGCGTAGGAGAGATGGGAGTCGGCGCAGACGAGAGCGGGTGAGTCAGGACGAGAGGCGACGTGTTGGGCGAAGAGTGCGTCAATGGTGGTGTCGGGTGCGCCGCTCCTTCCTCCTTCTCCCCACTCGACCAAAATCCGTTGGCGTTCCGCCGTGGATAAGATGTTGATGTCGCCGAGGCGTTGATGCGGGTCGGACGCCATTGATGAGAGCGCGGCGGCGAGGTGGTCGAGAAGTTGCCGACCGGCAGCAGGCTCGAACCGGCGCGCGTCGTACGTGCAGCGCAGGGCCAGCGTAGCGCCGGGGCCAACGCTGAGCGTCAACGGGTAGTTGCCCTGCTCGAAAAAGTTCATCCCGCTGATGCGGATAAGTTTCTCCGAATTCGCGCCCGCGTCCGGTACGGGATAGTTCTCAAACACCAGCAGGCTCTCGAAAAGGGGCACGCCTGCGGGAGCGGCACTCCACTTCTGAATCTCAGCCAGAGAGATGTACTCGAACTGACGCATCTCGACCAGATGCCGCTGAAAGTCTTTGAGCCAAGAGAACAGCGGCTCGTGTGCGTCGAGCCGGGCGCGCACGGGGAGCGTGTTGATGAAGAGGCCGACCATCGTTTCAACGCCGGTCAATTCAGGCGGTCGCCCCGAAACGGTGGTTCCGTAAATCACGTCCGACACGCCGCTGTAGCTGCCCAGCAACAGCGCCCAAGCCCCTTGGATGATCGTGTTGAGCGTGACCTGACACTGCCGCGCGAGAACGTTCAGACCGGCTGTGGCTTCGGGCGCGAGCGCCAGTTCCTCTACGGCGAACTGTTCGTCGGGCGCAGCGTTCTGTCCGCCGCGCGTGCGTTCCAGCGGCAGTGATGTCGGGGCGGTGAAGCCCGCCAGCGCGTCGCTCCAGAACTCTTTCGCCGCGGCCTCATCCCGCGTCTGAAGCCAGCCGACGTGGTCGGCGAAGGAGCGTCGTTGCGGCGCAGACCATTCGCGTCCGCGCGCGAGGGCTTCATAGCAGGCGAAGGCATCGCCGAGCACGAGCGGGAGGCTCCACCCGTCGAGCAGGATGTGGTGATAGCTCCAGATGAACTCGTACTCGTCAGCGCCGAGGCGGAACAGGCGCAGGCGCATCAGCGGAGGCGCAGTCAAGTCGAAGGCGCGACGACGATCTGCTTCTGCGTACAAGACCGCGCTTCTTTCCTGCTCCGAGGGAGAGAGATGTGACCAGTCTTCGTATTCGCAGGGCATCTCGACGCAGCGATGGACGATCTGGAGGGGTGCGTCCAGATCGTTCCACTCGAAACTCGTGCGCAGCGCCGGTGTGCGCGCGACGACCTGCTGCCACGCACGCGTGAAGGCGTCAACGTCGAGGCGGCTGCGCAGCCGCAAGCTCAACTGTTGGAAGTAAACCCACGGGTTCTCGTCGAAGAGGGTCTGAAAGAGCATCCCCTTCTGCAAGGGCGAGAGGCTGTAGATGTCCTCGATGTTCTCTAGGTTCATTGCGATCCTCCCGGACGAGACTTGCCCAGACGGGCCATCAGCGTGTTGAGGTCTGCCTGACTGACCTGTGCACGCGGAAAGTCGGAGGTCGTCAGACTCGCGGCCTCAGGCTCGTGCAGGTCTGTGATGAGTGTGCGAAGCCGTGCGACGAGTTCGTCGGCGAGGCTTTCGACGGTCGCCGCGTGGTGCAGGTTCCGGCTGTAGATGAGCGCGAGTCGCAGTTGGCCGCCCTGAACCGAACAGGTGATTTCAATCTCGTAGAGACGACGGGCGCGCGGGCTGTGCGGCCCGCCGGTTGATTCGGTCGAAAGACGCAATGGCGCTGATTCGTCGAGCATCTGGTCGAACTGGCCGAGGTAGTTGAAACAGACCTGAGAGCGCGGGGCGGCGCGGAGTTTGTTGACGACCGTCTCGTCTCCGCTCAGGTAGCGCAGCAAGCCGTAACCGAACCCGTTGCCGGGCACGCGGCGCAACCCTTCCTTGACGGCGACGAGCGTGTCGGCGGGCGCGAAGGTCGGGTCAACATCGAGCAGCACGGGGTAGATGGTGGTAAACCAGCCGACGGTGCGCGACAGGTCAATGCCTTCGGCGATCTCTTCGCGCCCGTGTCCTTCGATGTCAACGAGCACGGGCGAGCCGGCGCGTGCGCAGAGCGTCCGGGCCAGCGCCGTGAGCAGCACTTCGTTGATCTGCGCGCGGGCGATGGCCGGTATCCGCGTCAGCAGAGACTTGGTCTCTTCGAGAGAGAGCGAACGCGAAACGACACGCGCCGACTCCACCGTGTTCTCGCCTCCGCTTTCGTCCGTCGGCAGCACGGCGGCGGACGCACCGGCCACTTCGAGCCAGTAGGCCGTCTCCGCGCCCGCAGAGAACGTGGCCGCATAGTCGGCAACAGCCCGCGCCCAACGCCTGTATGAAGTGGTTCGCGGCGGCAGTGAAATCCCCTGCCCCGCTTGAAGTTGGCCGTAAACGGTCTGAAGGTCTTGGAGCAGGATGCGCCACGAGACGCCGTCAACGACGAGGTGGTGAACGACGACGAGCAGGCGACCCGGACGACCGGGGCCGCAGTCGAAGGCGGCCACACGCCAGAGCGGCCCGTCGCAGAGATCGAGGCTCGTTTGCAAGCACCCGGCGGCGGCCTCGATGATGCGCGGCAACACGGCGTCGGGCACGAGGCGGAGGTCTATCCGCATGCAACTATCGGCGGCGCTATCATCGCCCGCCGACTGCCGCCAACCGTCCGCGTCGCGATGGAAACGCAGGCCGAGCGCGTCATGGTAAGACATGGTCGCGCGCATCGCCGCCAGCAGCGTCGCGACATCGAGAGACGGGCGAAACTGAAGCATCACGGACTGATTCCAATGATGCGCATCGGTCAAGTCCTGCTCGAAGAACCAGTGCTGAATCGGGGTCAGCGCGAACGGTCGGTCGTCCGTGTCCCGTTCGTCTCCGGCGCTCATTTTCGTCCGGCTCATGACGGCGGCCAGTTGGCCGATGGTCGGGTTGAGGAAGAGTTGTTTGGGCGTGAGCGAGTAGCCCTCGCCCGCGACGCGCGACGTTACCTGAATGCTCATGATCGAGTCGCCGCCCAACTCGAAGAAGTTGTCGTCACGACCGACGCGCTCAACGCCCAAGACCTTCGCCCAGACGTTCGCCAGTATCTGTTCGACCGGCGTGCGCGGGGCCTCGAAAACCCCGGACGGCTCAAGGCGTTGCTGCTGCCCCGACGCGGGCAGTGCCTTTCTGTCCACCTTGCCGTTCGGCGTCAGCGGCAGCACCTCCAACAACACGAAGGCCGCCGGAATCATGTATTCGGGTAGTCGCTCCTGCGCGTGCCCGCGGAGCAGCGCGACGTTCAGCCCGTCCGTTCCCGCCGCGACGATGTACGCGATCAACTGCGGCTCGCCGCCCGCCTCGCACCGCGACAAGACCACGGCTTCCCTGACGGACGGATGATCCAGCAGCGTCGCCTCGATCTCTCCAAGCTCGATGCGGAAGCCGCGCACCTTGACCTGATGATCCATCCGCCCCAGATACTCGATGTCGCCGTCGGACAGATGACGGCCGAGGTCGCCGGACTGGTAGATGCGCGCGCCGGGCTGCGTCGCGAACGGGTCGGGGGTGAAGCGCTCGGCGGTTAAGTCGGGGCGTTTGAGATAGCCGCGCGCGACCCCTTCGCCGCTCACGCAGAGTTGCCCCGGCACGCCCGCAGGCACGAGTTGATTCGCCGCGCCGAGCACGTAGAGTCGCAGATCGTCAATGGGTCTGCCGATGACGCTGCCCGGAGTTTGTCGCGCGTCTGCGGCTGACAGTTCACGGTAGGTGACGTGCACGGTCGTCTCCGTGATGCCGTACATGTTGACGAGCTTCGGCTGCCGGTCGCCGTGTCGCTCGAACCACGGTCGCAGACTCTTTAGCTCAAGCGCCTCGCCACCGAAGATGACACGGCGCAAGCTGCGCAACGGCGCTCCGTCGGGGCGCGTCTCGTCGGCCTTGATCAGCTGCCGGAAGGCGGAGGGCGTCTGGTTGAGCACCGTCACGCACTCTTGCGCGAGCAGTTCGCGGAAGAGTTGCGTCGAGCGGCTCACCCAGTAGGGCACGACGACGAGACGCCCTCCGTAGCTCAACGCGCCCCACATCTCCCACACAGAGAAGTCGAACGCGGACGAGTGGAAAAGCGTCCACACGTCCTGCTCATCGAAAGCGAAGTCCCTCTCCGTCATCTTCATCAGCCGCGCGACATTGCGGTGAGTTACCATCACGCCCTTCGGCACATTCGTCGAACCGGAGGTGTAGATGACATAGGCCAGACTCCCGGCGCTCGTAACGGCGCGGGGGCCGTGCGCGCGGGGTTGCGCGGCGAGGTTCGGGTCGGCGTCGAGGCGGACGACCCGTATGTCTTGCGGCCAACTCCTGTCCGTGCCGCTGCCGGTCAACAGCAGGCGCGCGCCCGCCTCAGCCAACATGTAATCGGTACGCGCCGCCGGATTGTGCGGGTCGAGCGGCAGATAGGCCGCCCCCGCTTTGAGGATGCCGAGCAGTCCGATGATGAGTTCGTTCGTCCGCTCGACGCACAGCCCGACGACCGACTCCGGCCCGGCCCCAAGCTGCCGCAGAAGATTCGCGACCTGATTGGCGCGTCCATTCAACGCTCCATAGCTCAGCGTTCCTTCTTCGCTGACAAGCGCCACGGCGTCGGGGCGTCGCACGGCCTGAGCCGCAAACATCTCATGCAGGCACGGCAAGTCCGGCGCGGGCACAGCCGCACTCCACTCCGCCGCCAGTTGTTGCCGCTCCGCCCCGGTCAGCAGCGGCGCGTCGCAAACCCGCTGCCAAGGGTCTGCCGCCAGCCCTTCGAGGAGCGTTGCGAAGTGGCCTTTCATGCGCCTGATTGTCGTTGCGTCGAAGAGCGACGTGCTGTACTGAATGTAGCCGACCAGCCCGGCAGGGGTCTCCGACAGGCTCAGCGTCAGGTCGAAGAGCGACGTGTCGTTGGTGACGGCCAACGGCGTCAGCGTCAGCCCCGACAGGTTCATCCCGGCGAGCGGGACATTCTGGAAGGCGAGCACTACTTGAACGAGCGGGTTATGGCTCGTCTCACGTTCCAACACCAGTTCGCCCACAAGCTTCTCAAAGGGGAGGTCTTGGTGTGCGTAAGCTTCAAGACACGTGTGTCGCACCTGCGCCAGCAGATCGCGGAAAGTGATTTCGCCGCCCTCGAACCGCTCGCGCAACGCCAGCGTGTTGATGAAGAAACCTATCAACTCTTCTGTCTCGGCCCGGTGGCGGTTGGCAATCGGCGCACCGACGAGCAAGTCGTCCTGACCCGTGTAGCGGTGCAGCAGCGCGCCGAAGGCGACCAGCAACAGCATGAAGGTCGTGACACCCTCGCGCTCGCACAAGCTCTTCAACGGGCCGCTCAAATCCGGCGTGAGCGCGAACGGCTCGATGGCCCCGCGGAACGTCTCGACGACCGGGCGCGGGCGATCCGTCGGCAGTTGCACGACCGTCGGCGCACCCGCCAACTGCCGCCGCCAGTAAGCCAGTTGTCGCTCAAGTTCCTCGCCCTGAAGCCATTCCCTCTGCCAGCGCGCGAAGTCTTCGTACTGAATCTCCAACTCGTCGAGCGGCGACTGCGCACCGTCAACGAACGCGTGGTAGAGCGTCACCAACTCGCGGAAAAATATGCCGATTGACCATCCGTCAGAGACGATGTGGTGTTGCGTCAGCAGCAGCACGTGGGAGGATGTGCTCAGGCGCAGCAGGCTGAGCCGCAGCAGAGGCCCGTGCGCCAGATTGAAGGGCCGCAGCACTTCTTCGCGTGCCATCCGCTCGACGAGAGCAGCCGCCTCGACGGGCGGCTTTCGGCCAAAGTCTGCGAAGTCCACGGCCAGCGGCTGCGGTGCGGCCAACACCTGCACCGGCTGACCCACAGTGCGCGGGATATTCGTCCGCAAGATTCCGTGCCGGCGCACGATCTCGCTCAGGCTTTGACCGAGCGCGTCGAGCCGCAACGGGCCGTCCAGACGCAGTGCAGCCGGGATGTTGTAGAAGGGACTCTCCGGCTCGAACTGATCGAGGAACCACAGGCGCTGCTGCGCGAACGAAAGCGGCGCGAAGCCGCCCGTGCGGTCGGGGCGAATCGGCGGGGCCAGCCTTCCCTGTCCCGCAAGTCGTGCCTGTCGGATATTTTCGACAAGGTCGGCCACCGTCGGCGTCTCGAAGAGTTGTCGCAGCGGCAGTTCCACCTCGAACACCTCGCGGATTCTGCTCACCACCTGCGTCGCCAGCAGCGAATGTCCACCCAGATCGAAGAAGCTGTCGTGAACCCCGACCCGCGATACGTTCAGCACGTGCGCAAAGATGCCCGCCAGCAACTCCTCCTCCGGCGTACGCGCTCCCACATAACTCTCCCCCTCATCTCCCACGCCGCTCTCAGGCGCGGGCAATCGCCTGCGGTCAACCTTCCCGTTCTCGTTGAGCGGCATCTCGTCGAGCGTCACTATTACCGACGGCATCATGTACTCCGGCAACCGCTCCTTCACATACTCTCTCAACTCTCTGCCTGCCTTCCCTTCCTCTCCTCCCCACACCACGTACCCCACCAACCGCTTCCCCTCTCCCCTTTCATCCTCCATCGCCACCACTACCGCATCCCTCACCGCCCCGTGCTCTCGCAACACCGCCGCTATCTCTCCCGGCTCGATGCGATAGCCCCTCACCTTCACCTGATCGTCCATCCGTCCTACATATTCCAACTCTCCACCGGCACTCCACCTCACTAAATCTCCCGTCCGGTACAACCGTGCCCCTCTCTCTCTCCCTGCTTCCGCTTCCCCATCCTCTCCAGCCTCTCCACTCTCTCCCCCTACACCGCTCACACCGTCCTGCACGAACCGCTCCGCCGTCTGCTCCGCTCTCCCTACGTACCCTTGCGCCAACCCCTCTCCCCCGATGTATAACTCTCCTACCACTCCCACTCCCACCATCCGACCCATCCCGTCCATCACGTACACTCGCGTGTTCCCGATAGCCCGTCCGATAGCCACACTCCGCGCTTCCGCTCTTACTTCCTCCACTTCCTGCCATGTCGCGAACGTCGTGCTCTCTGTCGGCCCGTAAACGTGCAATAACCGCTTCGGCCATCCGCTCCTCTCCCGCTCCTCCACCATCAATCGCACGCACAGCGCGTCCGCCGCCTGCCCTCCGAAGAGCACCGCTTCTACTCCCGTAAAAGCCCACGGCGCACTGCGTGCCACCTCGTTGAAGAGCGCCGTGGTGAGAAACAGCGCCGTCACACCCTGCTCGCTGATCCACCTCGCATAGCGCACGGGAGACAGCACCACATCCGTTGAGACTCCGGAGAGGCGAGCACCGGACAGCAGCGCACCCCAGACCTCGAAGGTGAGTGCATCGAAGGAAGCGTTCGAGGCTTGAGCGACGCAGTCTCTCTCGGTGAGTTGGAGATAGTTGGCGGAGAGGACGAGGCGAGAGACGGCGCGATGAGGGATGACGATGCCTTTGGGAGTGCCGGTAGAGCCGGAGGTGTAGTTGATGTAGGCGGGCTGCATGGGAGAGACAGCGGATGAGGAGAGAGGGAGAGAGGGGCGAGATGAGATGAGGAGGGAGTCACGGCGCAGGTCGAGGAGAGTACAGCCTGAGGGCAAAAGGGTGGTGGCGGCGTCACCATCATAGCCCGCATCATCGCTCACATCACGACCACCATTGCTCACATCACCATCGCTCGCAGCATGACTACTACCATTGCTCACATCATTACGTACATCATCATTATGGCCCGCTGCCACACGACTACCATTGTTGCCATCGCCCACGGCATGGCTTACATCGTCGCCCATCTCATAGCCGCCGTCATCGGTGACGAGCAGGCACGCTCCCGCATCCGCCAGCATGAAGGCCCGTCGAGAGCGAGGGTATGAGGGGTCTAAGGGTAGATACGCCG
>JBAVPI010000024.1:0-3386 GCA_049692915.1 Pyrinomonadaceae bacterium | reverse complement strand
CTTCTGCTTGAGCACCATCTCCTGATAGAGCTTGCGCATCATCGCGGCCTCTTCCGCCGCCGTCTTCGGCCCGGCCATCTCAGGACGGTTGGGGCGCTGAATGTCAACCTCGTTCAGTTTGAGGCCGACGGGCGCATCGAACGCGAGTTCGACTTCCTTGCCCTTAGCAAAGATTTCATGACGCCCGTGCTCCTTGTACCACTTGGCGACGGTGGCGTTCTGGTGCATCTGCTCGATGATGTTGCGCCAGCCGATGCCGGTGTTGTAGGCGCAGAAGGAAATCTCGCCTTCCTGCGTGCCGTAAGGAATGATGCACATTTCCGTGCGGCGGAAGTCGTAGTTGAACAAGTCCTGAAACCACATGCCCGCGATGAAGAGGAAGTTCCAGCGGTCGGCGCGACGCGCTTCGATATCGCTCACGGTACGCTTGCCGTCAACGCGCCCGTAATTCTTCCCCGTCAGGCCGAACGACTTGTCGAACTTCTTGAACAACTCGGAGAGCGTGAACTGCGAAGGCGACTTGTAAGGGTTGTAGTGCTTGAGCAGCGCCAGCCCCATCATCAGATTCGACTTCCACTTGCCACGGCCCGCGTCCGTAATCTTCTGCATGTCTTTGACGAGTCCCGGAATGTTCAGGAACTCCGGCACGGGACGCATCTCTTTCAACTCTTTATCAATCATCACCGCCGTGCCCACGCCGCAGTTCGGGTGGCAGCCGCACGAGACCTGTCCCCATTCGGCGTCGGGGCCGTGCGCGAGGTCTGCGAAGTCGGCGAACGCGCCCATCAAGCTGAGCGGGAACCAGTCGCGCGTCGGCTCGGTGATGCCGACTTGATCCTTCACGTCATGCGCGAGGTGCGAAAGTGTGTAGCGTTGCGCCATGCGGCGCTCGTCCGTAATCTCCTCGTCGCGGCCCGTGAAGGAAACAGGCTGGAACGAGAGGAAGGCGATCTTCTTCGGATTGTCGAGCGCGAAGCGAATGACCGAGCCTACCTGATCGTTGTTGATGTTATTGACGAGCGTGATGACGAGCACGATCTCGACGCCCGCTTCGTGCAAGTTATCAATCGCGCGCAGCTTCACGTCGAAGAGATTGCCGACCTGACGGTGCGAGTTCGCGTCGTTGCCGATGCCGTCGAACTGGAGATACGCGTAGCGCAGGCCCGCCTCGGCGGACTCTTTGCAGAACGCCTTGCTCTTAGCGAACTCGATGCCGTTGGTCGCGCACTGCACGGAGTTGTAACCGACCTTGCGCGAGTAACGGATGGAGTCGAGGAAGTAGGGCGAGATGGTCGGCTCGCCGCCCGAAAACTGCACGGACATCTGCCGGCGCGGTTTGATCGAGATGGCCTTATCGAGAATGTCTTTAATTTCGTCGAAGCCCAACTCGTGGACGAAGCCGACCTGATTGGCGTCCATGAAACACGGATCGCACATCATGTTGCAGCGGTTCGTGAGATCAATCGTCAAGACCGAACCTCGTCCGAATTTGATGGTCGAGGAGCCGTGATTGTGCAGCTTCTCGTCGTTGTGCGCTTGAATGTCGCGCCCCGGAAACATGCTCTCAATGTGCTTGAGGAACGTCGAGTCCATCGCCATGATGTCCTCAAAATGTCCGTGCGTCGGGCAGTCCTTAATCATCCAGATTTCGCCGTTGCGCTCGATGATCTGCGCCTTGATCTCGCCGACCTTCTCGTTGATGAGGATGGACGGGTCAATCACCTCTTGGCTGAGAATCTTGGCGCGCGCTTCGATCACGCACTTCGGGCAGAGGCTGTCGGTCGTGCGCGGAAAACCGAGCGGCGGCTTCGACTTCTGCCACGACTTCAACAGCGGCTTATCAGACCACTTCGGGATGAACGACTCATTCGGCCGATACTGGTTGAACATCTGAATCGTATTGAACAGGCCGCCCGCCACCGCGGTCAGACCCTTCTCGACGTGCTTAATCGGTTTCATTCTCTTCTGTATCCTTCGTTAAATGTTTCGACGCCCGACGGGCGCAAACGGTCAGAGGGCGAGTCGCCTGAGTTTGGCGGAAGAGGCGGATTTCATCCCCCTCGCTCCTAATAAATGCTCTCTTAGATTTAGTTTCAAACCGGCATGTTGCGTGATTGCCAGCAGGCTCACACGGGAATCTTAGTCATTAAGACTGAGAACGCCAGCTTCACATTTGCAATGCCTGTGCCATCCCTTATCAAACGACTGTAAGTTAACAAATGATTAGGTTAAACGCAACCTATGAACCGGCTTTGTCGCAACTAAGGAGTTTGCCGACGAGTCAACGAGTCTCACATCGAGCATTGTAAGAACCCGTGTACCTTTCTGACTCGATACGCCTCTTGTTGGCGAAATTATTTGAGACTTTTGACCCAACACAATTTTCTCCGCAAACAAACCTCTTGTTTTCCCTGAGAATTTTCGTTATTTCACCGAAAAGCAGATCGTTATTCGCAAATTCAATAAAAAGCTGCCGGTGACTTCGGGATGTCGCCGACAGCTTACTCGTGAACTAAAACTTTTCGCGCTTCTGCGGGGTGCGAAACTTCGCGCTGAAAAATCAGCCAGCGTTCTTACACACGCCGCGAGCATGGCGATGATGTACGCCTCGATAATTCGTTGTCGTGTGATGTGAGCGATGCTTCATCTCTTTGAACATTTATCTCTAAAACATTTTCTTCGTTGGCTTCGGCTCATAAACATTTTCTTCGTTGGCTTCGTGGTTCATCCCCGATGATGCAGAGGTCTATCAAACGCCTCCCTTACTTGCGCGGCGCGTAATAGCCGACACGAGTTGAGACTTGGTACGGGCGGTCTTTGATTTCGACACTGACGCGGCGAAAGCGTCCATCGCGCGCGGCGTTCGTCGGTGTGTAATAGAGCGCGTATTGCCGGCGCAATTCTTCGGCGATCTCTGCGTAAACCTGATCGAGGGTGTCGAAGCTCTGAGGTTTGTAGAGGCGTCCGCCGGTCGCGCCCGCGAGTTGCGTGAGATTACTTTCGCTCAACGCCAGCACGCGCAAGCCCTCGCGCAAATCGCCGATGCGCAGTTCGTTGAAACGCACGCTTGAATCCGGCCCGGAGAGCAGCGTGTCCAACTCCGACTGTTTGCGCGTCCGCTCAATCGCGGTATTGCTGATGGAATAGACCGAGACCTGCGCTTCGAGCAGAGCGCGCAAAGCCGCTTCGAGTGTGGAAGCGCCGCGCCCGCTGTCTATGCCGTCGCTCAAAACGACGAGCGCGTGGCGGCGTGGCCCCTTCCGAAATTGATCATGCGCGGCGAGCAGCAGCGCGTCGTTGAAGCGCGTGAAGACGCCCGGCGTGATGCGTCGAAGTGCGCGACGAAGTTGCAGGCGGCTCTGCGTCCAGTCGAGGACGAGTTCCAC
>JBAVPI010000023.1:0-14327 GCA_049692915.1 Pyrinomonadaceae bacterium | reverse complement strand
GCTCCACGTTGTTTACAAACTAATAAAAACAATCGCCTGAAACACGCGGGTTGCGAGCTTTCATCATTTCAAGCTCTGTAATTTCTCACAGTCGCATAGCCTCAACAGGTAAAACCTTCTCTTTACGATTTAGAGCTGCTGCGGGGGAGGTTCGTTAGCGCTTTACACAAATCAGTGTGACGGCTGCGAGGTTCGCCTGATAACGACGGAAAACATTCCTCATCATCAAGATTCGCCCGCGCGCTTCGCGGTCACGCACGACATTCCAAACGAAACGGAGCGCCCCTCTCAGCCCTTCGTCACTGAGCAACCGACGAGGTTCGAGCAAATGCATCGGGGCGCGCACCTCTGATTGGATTTCAAAGCCTTCCGCTTCCATCAGCTCGCGCCACTCTGAGACGGAAAGAGGCCGCACGCCGACGTGTATAGCACGAGAGAGAGCCTGATTTATCTCCTTCTTATCCTCCTCACCCAGATCATCCCCGACCAAGCACATCTCGTGAATCGCGTAACGGCCCGCGGGCTTTAGCAGCCTGCGCGCTTCGCCGACGATCCTGCGCTTCATTTCCGGCGTCTGCATCGTGAGCATCGCTTCCCCATAGACTACTGTGGCGACCGCATCGGGCAACCCCGTCTGGTCGGCGCTTCCCGTCACGCACTTTTGCCGTGAACCTTTCAAAACCTTGCGGACGATCTCAGCCGCCCTCGCGTCGCATTCGACCCCCGTGTAAGAAGCCGGATGGAGCTTCAGCGTAAGTTGCGCGGTCAGCCCTAGTCCCGGCGCGAACTCCACCACATCGTCCTTCGCTCCGACGCCGAGCGCGTCAAGCATTCGTCGGGTGAGTTCCATCCCTCCGGGACGCAACACGCGTTTCCCCAGCCGCGCCAGCACCCAGTGACCCGGCATCTTCTCCGTGGCGAGATCCCCGCCGTGGCTGCCCATCGTTATCACGTTGCTCATTTCTTCTCCTCTTTTCGACTGCACTGGTCGGGAGTCGAAGTAGATATTCTTCCCCCGGCAACACGAAGAATAGAACCGGCCAGCACAGGCACGATATGACATATGTCACGGTGAAAAGGAAATCCTTGGTGGGTATCTCGATTTATTTCTCGACAAGCGTGATTTAAGTCACTGCGCTGGAGGTGTATTCAACTGTAGGCTATCAGTGGATAAGGAGACGCAATCATGCTTGAAACGACAAAAACTGTTAAAGAATACGCGCTGGAGATGCCGGGTGCGACTCGCATCTTCGAGAAACTCGGAATTGATTACTGCTGCGGGGGCGGCAAAAGTCTCGCGGACGCTTGTGCTACAGCAGGTGTCACGGTGGATGAAGTGCTCGGTTCGCTCGAACAGATTGCGAACTCTGACAAAACGTCCGCTAGTGAAGGATGGCAGACGGCGTCTCTTGCCGAGCTAATCACGCATATCGTGGAGAAACATCACGCGTTTACGCGGCAGGAGTTGGCGCGGCTGGAGGCTTTACTTGCCAAAGTGTGCGGCGTTCACGGGCAGAACCACCCGGAACTGTTTCGCATCCAGAAGCAATTTCAGGAATTGAGCCGCGAACTCGAACCGCACATGCTCAAAGAGGAACGAGTGCTCTTCCCCTTCATCATTCAAATGGAGGAAGCGGCGAAGAATAATCGCACGCTACCCGCGCCGCCTTTCGGGACAGTGAGGAATCCGGTGAGGGTCATGATGGCAGAGCACGATGCCGCAGGAGATATCCTTCGCGAAATGCGTGAGTTGAGTTCCGACTACACGATGCCGGAGGATGGTTGCATCAGCTACCAAACATTGTACGGCGCGCTGGCGGCTTTGGAAGCCGATCTGCACCAGCATATTCATCTCGAAAACAATATCCTTTTCCCGCGCGCGGCGGAAATGGAAGCATCATCCTAGCTGAATAGGAACGAGTTGATTTAAGGATGGAATAGATCGATGAAGAGAGAGGCTCAAGAGTGACTTGTGCCTTTCTCTTCTCCCGCGTAAGTCGCCAGCGCTTCTTCATCGGGAATGGACAGGCGGCGACCTTTGAGGGCGACCAGCCCGTCCTGTTGGAGTCGAGTGAGGGCGCGCGAGACCACCTCACGGACGGAACCGACGCGCGCCGCGATCTGCTGATTAGTGACTGTGAGAGTGACCTCGAAACCGCCTTTCGTTCGCACGCCTCTAGCGCGCGCCTCCGCCAAAAGAAAGCGCGCGAGCCGCTGTCCGACTTCCCGCAAGCTGAGCGTCTCGACAAGCTCTGCGCAGCGCCTGAGCCTCCCGGCCAGTACCTTGAGCGCGGCAAGAGCGATCTGCGGGTGCTCAAGGCAGAGGCTTCGCACGTCGCGCTTATCAATAAAGAGAAGTACAGAGTCGGTTTCTGCGGCGACCGTCGAAGGGAAAGCCCCGTCGTCGAAGACCGGCACTTCGGCGACGCTTGCTCCTGCGCGCTCGACGTGGATGACCTGTTCGCGCCCGTCCGCGCTCTCCCGAAAAGCGCGCACCGCACCCTCGACGATCACGTAAAGCCCGCGCGCTTCTTCCCCCGCGACAAACAGCAATTCGTCTTTTTGAAACCGGCGCTCGATGGCACGCGCGGCGAGTGCACGCAGCGCATCTTCGTCCAACTCATTAAAGAGCGCCGTTCGCCGAAGGGCGGCTATTTTGTCTGTGCTCATCAGGCTTTATCTTAATGCAGAAAGCTTAATTTCGGCTCCTCTTGATCAGTAAGCTGTGAATCAAACCAATGAACGTAATCAGCCATGCTGCGAGGGCGACAAAGATAAAGACGCGCGGGATGGGCAACAGGAAGTCCAGATTAAGCGCCTTCGCTAATTGAAAAGTGCAAACCGTGTACATCCCCAAGGGGAAGACCATGCCCCAGTACAGTGGGTCGTACACGAGCGGAAAATGCTTGTGGAGATGCCGCCAGACCCCAAGTATGAACAGTAACGGAATCCACCATGTGCCCGCCGCCCAAAAGAACAAAGTAAAGCCTTTGAGGAACGGTGTAATCTCGCCGAGAAAGCTCCATGTGGGGGCGGCTATAATCAGCCTTGCCCCGGCGAGAGTCGTAATCGCGACCGCCCCCATGTTAATCCAGTAAGGCGGAGTCAGCGTCACAGTCGTCAGTTTAACGAACGTGAAGCGATAAAAGATGAGCGTGATGAGTATCAGGTAGAGCATGCAGCCCAAGAGAAACATACAGAGCGTGAAGAAAAGCAAAGGCTCGCGGTATGAACCGACCTGATCTGCCAGCAGCGTTCCCAACACGGAAATTGATTGCGTCGCCACCGCCGCGAGCAACCACGTTCCACTGATTCCTGTCTCCATCGAGGGCTTGTTCTCACGCACCGTAACAGCCGTGAAGAACGTGTACGTGACGACTATCCATAGCAGGAGTGCGAGCAACAAAAGGATGCCAGCCGCCGTGTACTGCCCGGCGACAATTACCAACTGGCTTCCCAGCACGCATGTTCCGGCGACGACCGTGAAGAAACCGGGTCCGCGCATGTGATCCGTCATGTCGGCCTTCACGCGCGGAAGGAAGCGAGTCAGGCGAATTAGCAGCAACAGCCAGAGGACTAGGTAGGCTACTACGTTGACACCCAGCAGAGTCCACGCCAACGCTCTCATCTCAAGCAAATACGCGGCGATTGAAATGATCCCGGTCGCCATGACGAGGGCGAAGTAGCCCGGAAATAGATTAGCCGCAGCCTGAGCGATCCTACCGCTTTTCATCTCTGCTTCTTTCACAGTCGCTCCAAAAGTTAAAAAGTCAGCCTCATCAAAAGAATAAAAGATTGCCCGAAGACGGGCGGCAAAGCAACGCACTCTTCCCTAGTTCGCGGTGTATCAGATAGTAATCTGAGAGTTAAGCCTTGCGCTGTGACAAAAGTCATTTCGCACTCTACCTATACAGTGTGATGATGAGATGCGAAAGGCTGGGAGCAGTTCACCGAAGAGGAGAGTGGCAGATGAAAGTTACCGCCGGAATGAAAGTCAAAGATGCGTTAAAGATTAACAAGCAGATGCTGGAAGCTTTCGTGTGGCTCGCGCCTGAGTTTGAACGACTGCGCAACCCGGCGTTAAGACGAGTGATGGCGAACCGCGTCACCGTTGAGCAAGCGGCGCGAGTGGCAAAACTGCCGCTCACCGAAGCCCTCTATGTGCTTAATCTTGCCGCCGGTATGGAGACTGACGAACTCCACAGCGAATTGAACGCGCTGCCCGTCACGGCATTCCACCACACACCGGATAATCCGCCGCGCAAGCCCGTAGAACTCGTAGGACTAAAAGACGATGACGCGCGCGTGCGCTTCGTGGACGTAATGCCACACGCACAACGTCAGGCAGACCCGCTCCCGATTATCATGCGTCATCTATTGAGCCTGCGCGCCGCGAGTGAGGTGCTATTGGTGCGCCACCCATTTGATCCGATACCGCTACGCTACCTTCTCGCGCGTCGCGGCTACGGGAGTTGGGCGGAAGAACGTCGCCCCAATGATTGGTACATCTACTTCTATCGCCCGCACGCCCGCGCCGCCGCACGCGCCCATCCACCTCTGCCAATCGCTCTATATGCTCGCGCAGCCGCGGCGGGTGTATGAAAGATTGTGCGGATTCGCGTAAAGTTAAATTCGGAATGAGAGCGAACATGCCTGATTTACTTGAGCGCGACCATGAGGAGTTAGACGGCGTTCTCGGAGAACTCTTTCTCGCGCTCGAAAACGGCGACAAGGATGAGAGCTTTGCGCGCCTCGATCTGCTGTGGGCACGTTTGGCAGTGAACATCCGGGCCGAGCATCTCTGCCTCTTCCCCGCCATCCTCGGCGCACCGCCTGCTCTCCTGACCGGCAGGGGCGGCGCACCTCGCCTTGAGGAGGCGCAAAGCGCAATCGGCGTGCTCCGTAGTGACCATGACTTTTTCATGCATGAGCTGGCAAAGGCTATTAACCTTATGCGAGCACTGAAGGGCATACCAAACGCGGGTGACATCGTAAAGATTCTGAGAGAAGTCCGAAGCATCGTTATATCAGTCAAAACTCGTCTCGGCGCGCACAATCAATTAGAGGAGAACCAAGTTTACCGATGGATTGATGTGCTACTCAATGAAGCAGAACGTTTTGCCCTCGACGACCGCCTGCGGCGTGAACTTGGAAACCTCCCCCCAAGATTCACCGGTGTCGGAGAAACTTCACCCTCTTGAAGAAATGGTTCTATTAAAGGAGCGAGCATGTTAAAGGTAAAAGATATGACGACGGGTGAGATACAGGCTCTGCTGCTGCGTGTGGGGTTTGGGCATCTGGGATGCACGCGTGATGATCACCCTTATGTTGTGCCGATGCACTACGCTTATGACGGTCAGGACATTTATTTCTTCACGACCGAAGGCACTAAGACCGAATTCATCGCCGCCAACCACGAGGTCTGCTTTCAAGTTGAAGAGATCACCGACGCATCAAACTGGCGCAGCGTGATGCTCATCGGCGAAGCCCACAAGATCGTCAAACAGGACGAGGTGGAGCAGGCGATGCAACTCATCACCGAGCGCAACCAGACGCTCACACCCGCCCTCAACAGGACGGACATCGGCGCATGGCATCGTCTGAGCAACACTGCAATTTACCGCGTTCGACCCAACGATATCTACGGACGCAAAACCGTTTGAGGTCAAGGTGGTTATCTCACGGCCCGAAGCGAAGCTGGTACTCGGACGATGCGATGAACGCCTTGACCATCTCCGCGTTGATGTAGTTGCCGCCGAACTGGTTCAGCTTACCCAACCAAAAGTTGTAGCCTTGGTAGTCGAGCGTCAGGTCAGGGGGGTCGGGCGGGTTGCGGCGTAGGTAGCCGTAGTACTGCATCAGCACGAACGCCTTGTTGAACTGTTGTCGTGAGAACTCAGCGTTCTCAGCCACGGAGCGCAGGACTTGCGCGCGCGCCTGCGTGGTGTTGCCCGCCGCCGTCAGTTGGTTGACCAACGCGTCGCGCTCTGACTGAGTCAAAGACCCGCCGGTGTTCGTGTTGAGCGCGTCCACGAAGGCCGGCGCTGCCATCGAGGCGGGGTAGCGTGCGAGGAACTCGGCACGCGCGACAAATCGTTCAGAGTAGACCTGTTTATTCGCCTCCAGTTGTTGCTCCCAGTCACCATGCCCGACGACCACGCCCTGTCTGATCTCCTGCGTGTCGGCGAGGAAGCGCGATAGTTGAAGCCGCTCGCCCGTGTCGAAGGCGGCCTGATGCATGCGGTAGGCGAGGTAGCCTGTCTGCTGAAATTCAATCGAGAGGAAGAAGGCCGCAGAGACGCTAACCATTCGCGCCTCACGGCACCGCACATCCGCGCCGCACCGGTCAATCTCGTTCTTCCAGAAGCTGAGTCCGTCGGCGTCCGGCAGACGGTTGAGGAAGTCTGCATAGTGGTAACGAACGAAGGCGTCGGAGTTAAACGTGTCTGTCTTGACCGGGTTCTGTCCAGTCACAGAGTCGTCCGAATTGATCTGGACGGAGGCGGAAGAGGGCACGCCCAATTGAATGCCGTGCGGGTTTGAGAGCGTAACGGTAAAGGACTCGACCGGCTCCTGATACACATCGTCGGTGATGATGATGACAAGCGACTTCGCGGCCTCGCCCGCGTTGAAGCGGAGCGTGCCGTAGGCGGCGGTGTAGTCGGAGCGGTCGGAGGCCGTGCCCGGTTGCGTCGCGTAGTCAACTTCGGCAGGTTGCGACAGGTCGCCCGCCCGCGTGACCTGTAGCACGGCGGAGCCGACTGAGGCCGCCTGCGCCGCCTCCCAAGCCTTCGCTTCACCGGAGCCGACGCCGGAGGCTGTGGAGAAGGCCGCGCCTTCGCTCGCATCATAGGTCGCGACGGAGAACTGTACAGTATTGGCGGGGCTGGGCGTTGGTGTCGGCGTAGGCGTCGGTGTTGGTGTCGGAGTGGGCGTCGCGGTGGTTATGCACTTACCTGCGCTGCCCGCGTTGACGACTGATTGAAGTTCGGCTGAGGTAAGAGCGCGGTTGTAAATAGTCGGCTCGTCTATCAGACCGTTGGTGAAGTCGCGCGTGTCGGCGCCGAGGTCGCCCGCGCCGATGAGCAGCGGCTCGTTACTGGCGAAAACGGTTGGGGACATGGTGGTGGCTGAGCCGCCCTCGATGCTGTTGATGTATACGCGTAGGGTTTGCGTCGAGCCGTTGAAGACGCCCGCGACGTGCGTAGCCGTGTTGAGCGGCACGGTTGCGGCGGAGATGGCGTCGGTGAAGCTGCCGCCGTCCGGGGAGATGGAGAAGCGCAGGCGCCCGCCGGAGGTGAGAGCCAGAAAGTAGCCGCGTTTGGAGGTGCCGATGTCGTTCCACTTGGACACGATGGGGGTGAGTTGCGGCGCGTAGGCTCTCACGTTAACCCACGCCTCTACGGTGAACGAGCCGGTCACGCTCGAAGCGGGACTGCTCGGCACGCTCACGAAGTCGTCCACGCCGTCGAGATTGAACGCCTGCCCGACCTCGCCCGTCGCAAACGTCGCGCCGTTTTGCGGCGTGCCGTGGTTGTCGTTGCCGCTCGCGTCGCTGGCGTTGCCCTCGCCCGGATACCACGCGACTATCCCCGTCGGCGGCGCGACACAGCTTCCCGGAGTGGGCGTGGGTGTCGGCGTCGGTGTCGGAGTGGGATTCGGTGTCGGGGTTATTGTCGGTGTCGGCGTCGGGGTTGGTGTCGGTGTCGGCGTCGGCACCGACGCATCATCCGCAAACTTGGTGACAAACGCATCGGTGGTGCCGGCGCTCGCGGCTTGGAATGGATTCTTGGTCGGGTAGTCAGATGAGTCTGTATAGCCGGTGATATAGGCGTTGCCCTGATTGTCAATCGCGATGCTGGTGCCCTTGTCGCTACTGAACCCGCCGAAATAGGTCGAATAAAGGAGCGCGCTGCCCGCCACGTTGAACTTCGTGACGAACGCATCCCTGCCGCCGTGATATGTCGCTTGCAACGGGTTGTTAAGGGGGAAGTCGAGTGAGGTCGTATATCCGGTGACGTATGCGTTGCCTTGCGCGTCAACCGCGACGGCGTTGCCTTCATCGCTACGGGCACCGCCGAGGTAGGTCGAATAGACGAGCGCGTCGCCCGTCGTGTTGAACTTCGTCACGAACGCATCTCCGAAGGAGTTGGGGTCGCCGCCGAATGTCCCTTGGAATGCATTCTTGGTGGGTAAGTCCGCCGAGTTGGTCGTTCCCGTGATGTAGACGTTACCCTGAGCGTCAACCGCGATGGAGTGGCTCTGCTCCAAAAGGCTACCGCCGAAATAGGTCGAATAGACGAGCGCGTCGCCTCCCGCACTCAACTTCGTGATAAACGCATCACCCTGCGCTTTGTATGTCGCCTGAAACGGATTCCTGATTGGGAAGTTGAATGATTCTGTAAACCCGGTGAGATAGACATTGCCCTGCGAGTCAACCGCGATGCCGCTGGCGAAGTCTCTCAAACCGCCGCCGAGATAAGTTGAATAGACGAGCGCGTTGCCCGTTGGATTGAACTTCGTGATAAACGCATCGCCGTCGTGTCCGGAGCCGGGGGTGCCGCCGGCGTATCCCGGCTGGAGCGGATTCTTGGTCGGGATGCCGCCGGAGTATGTCACCCCGGCGATGTAGACATTATCTTGCGCATCAACCGCGATGGCGTTGCTGCTGTTTTGAGCGCCGAAATAGGTCGAATAGCTGAGCGCGTCGCCGGTCGCACTCAACTTCGTGACGAACGACACGAGCGATGAAAACTGTCCCCCGTATGTCGCTTGGAATGCGTTCATGGTCGGGAAGTTGGTGGAAGATGTATATCCGGCGATGAAGGCGTTGCCCTGAGAGTTAACCACGATACCTGCGGCTGAATCAGAACCGTTACCGCCGAGGTAGGTCGAATAGACGAGCGCGTCGCCCGTCGCATTCAACTTCGTGACGAACGCATCTCCGTTGATGTCGCCGCTGAATGTCGCTTGGAAGGGATTCTTGGTCGGGAAGGTAGATGATGCTGTGGTTCCGGTGATGTAAGCGTTGCCCTGCGCGTCAATGGCGATGCTTGCACCAAAGTCCTGACCGTTGCCGCCGAGGAAAGTCGAATAGACTAGTACGGGATCAATGACGAGCGGCTGCGTCGCGTCGTAGTCCGCCACGTCGAAACCGATCTCGCCGCCCGCCCTTTTGACATACCGGCTGGCGATCTCGTGTCGCTCTCCGCCGACCTCCTGATAGACCTGCGGTTGATGCTGCCGCATCACGCCGAGCGGAGTGTGCAGCAGCAGATCGCCGCTCGCCGCTTCGACTTCCACTTTCTCCACGCCCCCGAAAGCCAAAGATATTTGCCTTGAATCGGCACCCGGCGCAACGACGAAGTCGTACTCCATCTGCCGCCCGTTGCCGTAATAGACCACGTCCACGCCCGGATAGACTCCTGCGTAGCGCACGCGGCCGTAGGTCGGCACACCCGCGTGCCACTTCTGCGGGTCGTTGCCGATGAAGTAGTTGACCTTGCCCGCTAACTCGTCCACGCCTTCAGCCTTAGCCAGAGCGTTCGCGCCGACGAGTCTCATGCGCAGCATCGCCTCTTCCGCACGTGCCGCGGCTGCCGCACCAGCCTCGGCCCTTCCGAAGGCCGCATCATTCTTCGCCGTCAACGCCTCGCCTCTGTCTTCTTCCGGCTTGCCGCGCCGTCGGGACATGACGAAGACGGACTCGGTCGGAGTCAGGAACAGCGAGTAGCCCGCGCCGCGCGCCAAAAAGTTCACGCGCTGATCGGTCTGCCCGGCGTTCGACTCAAATGTCATCGGCAGCTTGCCATAACTGTCCCGGGCGCGCGCTTTTATCGCCGCATCCGGTTTACGGTCGGCCGGTTGCACGGAAGAAAGAGGAGAGGCAGGCAGCGCATTTTCAGCCCGCGGCGCAGGCGATGCCGCGGGCGCGTCCTCCTTCGGCGCGCGATGAAATAACAGCGGCGCGCCGAGCAAAATTATTGCGACTAAAGACAAGGTGATTGTTTGATGGGTGCCCTGCGTGTTCGCTCTCATGATACTCTCCTCGTGATCTCGTATAATGACTACTCGCCGTCCTTTGAGCGGCCATCCGCATCGCTTCGAGACGGGGTCATACGAAGACGAAACTATCGCCCCGGTTGAGCGACAAATTTCCCTTACGCCCTACAAGGCGGATAAAGGGGGCGGATTGGCTCAGCCCGTTGGAAATTATTTTTTCTTATCGGCGCGAGGACGTATAATCCGCAACGACTGTGCTGCTAACACGAGGGTGCGGGATAGAGACGGCAATGCCCCGAACGGAAAATGTCACGCAGGCGCTCCGCCAGCTAAGCGACGAACACGAGGGCGACCCTGAACGGCTCATTCCGCTCGTCTACACCGAACTACGTAAGCTCGCACAGGCGTATTTGGGGCGCGAGCAAGCGGACAATACGCTGCAAGCCACGGCACTCGTGCACGAGGCGTACATCCGTCTGGTGGATTGGGAGAATGTGACTTGGCAGAACCGTGCCCACTTCTTCGGCGTCGCCGCACAGGTCATGCGCCACATTCTGGTTGACCACGCCCGCGAGCGGGGCGCGCAGAAACGTGGCGGCGGTATGACGAAACTGTCGCTGGATGAGGCCGTCAGCTTTGCGCAACGGAAAGAGGTGGACTTAATCGCGCTCGATGACGCGCTGAGGGATTTGGCGCGGTTCGATGCCGATCAGAGCCGCATCGTCGAACTTCGTTTTTTCGGCGGGCTGACGATTGAAGAGACGGCCGAGGCGTTGCGGATTTCGCCCGCTACGGTCAAACGAGAATGGACGCTGGCGAAGGCTTGGTTGCACGAAACGCTTGTGCGCGACAAATAAGGTCGAACCTAAGGAATGATTGTTGAGCCTGTCTACGGCTCCCCGCCTTCTAATTCAAACCCGCATCTCCCACACGTGACCAGATGAACCCCGAACGCTGGCGACAGGTGAAAGAAATTTTCCACGCGGCCCTCGATCTCGCGCCAGAAGGGCGGCCCGCGTTCCTCGAACAACGTTGCGGCGGCAACGCGGGGCTGCTCGATGATTTGCGGCGGCTGTTGCAGTCTCACGACGAAGCTGTGGACTTTATCGAGGATCCCGCTTTGGTTTCGGCGTCGAAAATCCTGCACACCGGCGAGGGTGGTCTTTGGACGGGCCGGGTGATAGGCAGGTATCGCGTCGTGCGCGAGATAGGGCGCGGCGGGATGGGGAGCGTGCTGCTGGCTACCCGCGCCGATGAGCAATTTGAAAAGTTCGTTGCGATCAAACTCGTGCGTCGCGGCATGGACACCGAAGACTTGCTGTTGCGGTTCCGCACGGAGCGACAAATCCTCGCTTCACTCGAACACCCGAACATCGCGCGCCTGCTCGACGGTGGCATGACGGAAGACGGCCTGCCTTATCTCGTGATGGAGTACATCGAGGGGGAGCCGCTCGACAAGTATTGTGACGGGCACGAGTTGACGACCAACGAGCGGCTGCTGCTGTTTCGTAAGGTCTGCGGGGCGGTGCAGCACGCGCACCAAAACCTCATTATTCATCGCGACCTGAAGCCGACCAATATTCTCGTCACCGCGACGGGCGAGCCGAAGCTGCTCGATTTCGGCATTGCCAAGTTGCTCGACCCGGAATTGGCCGTGCGGCATCATGCGCCGACGGCGACCCTCATGCGTTTGATGACACCTGAATACGCCAGCCCGGAACAGATTCGCGGCGGTAAAATAACTACCGTCAGCGACGTCTACAGCCTTGGCGTCCTGCTGTACCGGCTGTTGACGGGTCACGCGCCTTATCACTTCACCACCTATTCGCCTCAGGAGATCGAACGCCTCGTCTGTGAAACCGAGCCGGAGAGGCCGAGCACGGTCGTGAGCCGCGGCGAAGAGATCAAGACCGGGCGGGCGATGACTAAAGTCACGCGGGCGACTACCGGCGAGGCGCGGCACGAAAGGCCGGACGCTTTGCGCCGTCGCCTGCGGGGCGATCTGGACAACATCGTACTGACGGCTTTACGCAAAGAGTCCGAGCGACGGTACTCGTCGGCGGCGGAACTCTCCGAAGACTTGCGTCGCTACATGGACGGCCTGCCCGTCGCCGCACGTAACTCCACGTGGGCTTATCGCACTGCGAAGTTCATCGGGCGCAACAGGGTCGGCGCGTCGGCGGCGGCCCTTGTGATGCTGGCTATCCTTGGGGGGCTGACGGCGAGCATCTGGCAAAGCCGTGTCGCGGCGCGCGAGCGAGACCAAGCGCGGCAGGAGAAGGCGAAGGCCGAGCAGATCAACAAATTCTTGCAGAGTATTCTCTCCGCAGCTTCGCCCGAACAAAAGGGAAAGGACGCGAAGGTCATCGAGGTCTTAAATGACGCGTCACGACGCCTAGACGCGGAGTACGCCGATCAGCCAGCGCTCAGGGCGCAGGCGCTCTTGACAATCGGGCAGACCTATTTCGATCTGGGTCTCTTGGATGAGGCGGAAAAGACCCTTCGCGAGGCGTTGAGACTAAACGCGGGGTTGTACGGTGAAAATTACCCTGCGACAGCTTTGAGCCTAATAGTCCTGGGCCAGACCCTCGAAGTCGAGAGTAAATACGACGAAGCGGAAGGCCTCTTACACGAGGGGGTCGAGATCGAGCGCCGGCTCTCCCCAGACGCGGGGAGCAAAGAGCTTGCCATCGGCCTCTTCACGTTGGGCGAGATAGATGTCATGCGCGCCAGATATGAAAGCGCCAGAGCCAGACTGGCGGAAGCGCTGGCGATGTCCGACAGGATTTCCGGCGAGAGTAATGAAGATTCGGCTTTCATGCTGATCTCCCTCGGGCGGGTGCAAGCTCGTTCGGGAAATCTGGCCGGGGCCGAAGCCACCCTTCGCAAATCAGTGGCCGCCTTCCGCCTTCTGCCGCAACGCTACGAAGGCAGGAAGGCCATGGCGCTCCTCAACCTCGGCGACACTCTGACGATTGAAGGCAAGGACGAAGAGGGCATGAGTGTTCTGCTGGAAGCCGACGCCATCTTTGAAAAACAGGATGGGTCATTTTATCAATACATGTCGAAGACATATCTGAGCAAAGTGTTTTGGAAGCGGGATGATTACAAACGAACAATCGAAGCGGGAACTAAGGCGATTGAAATGGGGCGCACACTTAAACTAGAAGCCGCGCCGGACTTTATCTTTACCCTTGAGTATCTGGGGATGGCACTGACCCGCACGGGCAGGGCGAAGGAAGCAGAGCCTCTCGTGCGAGAGGCCCTAGGCCGCGCCCGGCAAGTTTTCCCGGAGGGGGATTTGGCGACCGCGATTGCTGAAGGCTCGCTGGGCGAATGCCTGACGGCGCGACATAAATTCGCCGAGGCTGAACCCTTGATCCTGCACAGCTACGAAACACTCCGGACGACCGAAGGCGGGACACTCCAGACGACCGAAGACGGGAAACCGTCTTCCGCTGCTGGAGCACACGAACGCAATTTTGACCCTCACGAAAAATGGAGAAAGCTAGCGAGCAAGCGCGCCCTTGAACTCTATACAGGATGGAAGAGGTTAGACCTCGCGGCCAAGTACCACGGTATATAATGACGTAGAGAGTCGGGTAGTGTTGCAGCAATCACTTTCCAAGATATTATCCGCGCTTCAGATCATCCATCATTCTTCAGGGATTATACTATAGCTAATTGCGATTGTGTGTAGTCTCATTCTGAGGTACATTGCGCTTCATGCAAGCTTACTCCTTAGATTTACGTCAGCACGTCGTCAGCGCCTATGAACAAGGTGTTGACTCGATTGCCATGGTTGCCGAACGGTTCAGGGTCAGCGTCGGCTTTGTCAAAAGATGCTCTCGGTGTCTCGCACGACCGGCGAACTTGCGCCACGTGGGCATGGCGGCGGGAGACGTGCGAGTCTGAGCGCGCGCCAACATCAACTGATAGGCCGCAAGGTGCGCGCACAAAACGACATCTCCCTAGCTGAGTTACAGACCCTCCTGCAGGAGCAAGAGGGCGTGAGCGTCCATGTTTCGACCATCTGCCGTGCACTCGCGCGACTTGACCTGCCGCACAAAAAAAGAGCCTCGCCGCCGCAGAGCGCAATAACTACAAGCGGGCATGGTTCTGGCGGCGCATCACGCAAGTAGATCAACGGCGACTCCGTTTCATTGACGAGGCGGGCGTCAAGACTGCGATGACTCGCTTGTATGGTCGCGCGCCGCGCGGCCAACAAGCAACGGAGAGCGTGCCGCGCAACTACAGGCCACAGACTTCTATTATCAGCGCCATCTCGCTTGAGGGTGCTCAAGCGACGATGACTATTGAAGGGG
>JBAVPI010000022.1:0-5396 GCA_049692915.1 Pyrinomonadaceae bacterium | reverse complement strand
TCGTTGACCTGAGCGGGCTGAACGAACGGGAGCGGAGGCCGCTGCTCGTGCGGCTCGTCGCCGAAGACGCCCGCCGCCCGTTCGACCTCGCGCGCGATTCACTGCTCCGCGTTGCGCAACTGCGCGTGGAGAGCGGGCAATCGTATCTTCTGATGACCGTCCATCACATCATCAGCGATGGCTGGTCGTTGCGGGTGCTGCGACGCGAGTGGCGCACCCTTTATCTTGGCTTCGAGGCAGGCGAGCCGTCGGCGCTCTCCGAGTTGCCCATCCAGTACGTTGACTATGCTGCATGGCAGCGGCTCTGGCCTGAGACCGACAGGTGGCAGCGGCACGTGGCCTACTGGCGCGAACAGTTGGCCGGTGCTCCAGCCATCATCGAACTGCCGACGGACAGACCGCGTCCGGCGGTGCTCAGCTACCGCGGCGGCTGGCATCGCGTCGAGGTCAGCGCAGAGATGACGCAGCGGCTCGGCGAGACAAGCCGACAGGAAGGCGTGACGATGTTCATGCTGCTGCTGGCGAGCTACCAGTTGTTGCTGGCGCGCTACAGCAACCAGTACGACATCGTCATCGGCACGCCCACCGCCGGACGCAACTGCGTCGAGGTCGAAAGTCTCATCGGCTGCTTCATCAACACGCTGGCCTTGCGCATGACGTGTGGACTGCGGGCCGACGTGCGGCAGGTCGTGCGGCATGCGCGCGAGGTTGTCTTGCAGGCGCAGGCACACGCCGACGTGCCCTTCGAACAGGTCGTCGAAGAACTCGCTCCCGAACGCAGCCTCAGCCATACGCCTCTCTTCCATGTGATGATCAACTGGCAGCCGTCGTTTGAAGGTGCGGGCGGGCAGGAGTCCGGCGGTCGGGCAGCCGAGCAGCCCGGCATGACGCGCTTCGACCTGACACTGGGGCTGGAGCAGGTCGGCGACCAACTGGTCGCAACGTTCGCCTACAACCGAGACCTCTTCGACGAGAACCGCATCATGAAGATGTCGCGCCACTGGTTGACGCTGCTGCGGGAGATGGCCGCGAATCCGGAACAGGAGATACGGCAGATCGAGTTGCTCGGCGAAGACGAGCGGCAGCAATTGTTGACGGAGTGGAACGACACACGGCGCGTCCACGCCGACGACGCCCTCCCGCACGAGATGTTGCGTGCACAGGCCGCGCGGTATCCCGAAATGGTGGCGGTCGTGTGCGGCGAGCTTCAATTGACTTACGGTGAACTGGAACGTCGCGCGGTCGCTCTGGCAAGACTGCTGCGCGCACACGGCGTCGGGCCGGAGAACTTCGTCGGACTGCTGGTCGAGCGCTCCGTTGAGATGATCGTCGGACTCTACGGCATCCTCAAGGCGGGCGCGGCCTACGTCCCGCTCGACCCGTCCATGCCCGGCGCGCGCCTCGAACTGATCGCTCAGGAGACGCGCATGTCTGTCGTGGTGACGCAGGAGCGGTTCATGGAGAGCATGCCGATACAAGGCGTGACGCCCGTTGCGCTCGATACCGGCCCGCCTCGCACCATCGCCTCCGCGCAGGATGGCGGTCAGCCCCTCGGACGCGTCCGGCCCGAAAATCCTGCTTACATCATCTACACTTCCGGCTCGACCGGCAGACCGAAGGGCGTCATCATCGAGCAACGCCAGATCGCAAACTACACACGCGCCGTCACCGAACGCGCCCCGTTCGCGCGCGGGCTGAGCTACGCGCTGGTGCAACCGCTCACGGTTGACGCCTCTCAGACGTTGATCTTCCCGGTTCTGTGCACCGTCGGGCAGTTGCACGTTATTCCACACGACCTCGCCGTTGACGCGCCGGCCCTCGGCGACTATTTCGCACGGCGGGCGATTGATTGTCTCAAGATTGCGCCCTCTCATCTGGCGGCCCTGCACAGTTCCGCGCATGCTGCCCGGCTGATGCCGAAGGGGATGTTATTCCTCGGCGGCGAGGCTTCGCAGCATGAATGGGTCGCGGGGTTGCGGCAGCTTGCTCCCGGCTGCGCGATCTTTAACCACTACGGCCCGACCGAAGCGACTGTCGGCATGCTCATGTACATGGAGCAGGGAATTGAGCGGCATGGCGGCACACCGGCCCAACCGATAGGACGACCGCTCGCCAACTGCACGACGTATGTGCTGGATAAAAACCTACAGCCCGTGCCCGCCGGTGTGCCCGGCGAACTCTACGTCGGCGGGGCCTGCCTTGCGCGCGGTTATCTCAATCAGCCCGACGTGACGGCGGACAAGTTCATGCCCGACGCTTTAGGCCCCGTGCCCGGCGCGCGTCTCTATGCGACGGGCGATCTCGTGCGCGCCCTGCCCGACGGCAAACTCGTCTATCTAGGGCGCAACGATCATCAGGTCAAGGTACGCGGGTTCAGGATCGAGTTGGGCGAGATCGAGGGCGCGCTGCGGCAGGACGGGCGTGTCAGCGAGGCGGTGGTCGTCGCGCGTGAAAACGATGTGGGCGACAAGCGACTTGCGGCCTACGTGGTGCTCGCTCATCCTGCGGAAGATACTTCAGCAGCCGCGACGCAACTGCACGCTTATCTGCAAAGCAGACTCCCCGAATTCATGCTGCCCTCGTCCATCAACATCCTCGATGCGTTGCCGCTCTCGGCCCACGGCAAGGTGGATTTCCGCAAACTGCCGTCGCCGGAGTTCGTGAGCCAAGAGGCGTCTGACGGATTTGTCGCTCCGCGCGACAGCACGGAGATACAACTGGCGGAGATTTGGGCGGGGCTGCTCGGCGTCGAGCGCATAGGCATTCGCGACAACTTCTTCAAACTGGGCGGTCACTCGCTGCTCGCCATTCGACTGCTGGCGCAGGTCGAGGAGCGGTTCGGCCACCGTCTGCCGGTGACGACGATGTTCCAGCAGGGAACGGTCGAGCACATGGCGACGCTGCTGCGCCTGCAAGTGAAGCGGACGCTGCCGTCCACGGTGATGCCCATTCAGGCAGCCGGCCACAACACGCCTTTCTTCGGCGTCCACCCGGCGGGCGGCTTCGTCTTCTGTTACGCCGCGCTCGCCCATCGCCTCGGCACTGATCGGCCCTTCTACGGCCTACAGGCGCAGGGTTTGGATGGCAAGGCCGAGCCGCACACGAGCGTCGAGGAGATGGCAACCGAATACGTCAAGGCGATTCGGGCGGTTCAACCCGAAGGCCCTTATCTGCTCGGCGGCTGGTCGTTCGGCGGCGTGGTGGCGTTCGAGATGGCGCAGCAACTTCAGGCTCAAGGGCAGGAGGTGGCGTTGCTCGTGATGCTCGATACGATCATGCCGGGGTGGGTAAGCCGCGTGCAGCGTCTCTTCAAGCCGCTGACCCGCCTGTTCGTCATGTCAATCTTCAGCAAGCAACTCGGACTCGATGCCGTGCCGCGCACAGGCTCTCTGCTGAGTCGCATGACGGATGACCCGGACGAAGCACTCGGCAGGGTTCTGGAGCAGGCGCGTGAGGCCAACCTCTTCCCGCCTGACTTCGAGGAAGCGCCCGTGCGGCGTCTCTTTAGCATGCTGATGAGCCAGCGCGAGATGGCTTGGAACTACCATCCGCGACCCTACACGGGACGGGTCGCGCTGCTGCGGGCGCGCGCCATGTATGCCCCGGAGGGCGATGATGAAGGCGAAGGAGGATCGCGCCTTCGTCATTGGCTCATCGTCAAGCCGATCAACCTGCTGATGGGCGCGCTGATCAACAAAGTCAGGAGTTTGAAGCGGCTGGCAAGGTCAGGCGTCGAGGTCTATGATGTGCCGGGCAGCCACTTCACGATGGTTCGCGAGCCGCACGTCCGCGTGTTGGCAGAGCAACTGAGGGCGGCCATCGAAGCGGCGGAGCGGCACGACGGCGCGGACGATGGCGGCGGCGCATCCGTCCATCGCGCCGAAGGCGACGACGTGAAGCGGACGGAGGACAAGAGGTGGAGAACAGGATGAAGCCGGATGCGATTTCACTAACGGATGTGCGGAAGTCGTTCGGCTCACTCGTTGCCGTTGACAGTGTCAGCCTGTCCGTCAACGAGGGCGAGATTTTCGGCCTGCTGGGGCCGAACGGCGCGGGCAAGACGACCCTGATCCGCATGATTATGGATATCATCCGGCCCGACAGCGGGACGGTTGAAATCTTCGGTCGCCCGTTGCGCGATGAAGACAAAGAGCGCATCGGCTATCTGCCGGAAGAGCGTGGCCTCTACGCCCGCCAGAAGGTCTTTTCCACGCTCGTCTATTTCGGCCGGCTCAAGGGACTCGACAAGTCCACGGCGCGGCGGCGGGCCGGAGAGTGGCTGGAACGGCTCGACATGACCGCGGTCAGCGACAAGAAGGTCGGCGAGTTGTCGAAGGGCAACCAGCAGAAGATTCAGTTGATCGCCACGCTCGTCGCAGACCCCGAAATCGTCGTGCTCGACGAACCGCTCTCAGGGCTTGATCCGGTCGGCGCGCGCATGGTGATGAGCCTGCTGCGCGAACTCGCGGTCGCGGGCAAGACCATCCTGCTTTCGTCGCACCAGATGAGCACCGTCGAGACGCTCTGCCGCCACGTGCTGATGATCTATCGCGGGCGGGCGGTGCTGCACGGCGACCTCGAAGAGATCAAGCGCCGCTACGCGGACGACGCCATGCTGCTCAAGTCCGACGGCGACTACGCGCTCTGCCCCATCATCGCGCGCTACACGTCCGACAACGGCAGCGCAAAAATCTACCTCAAGGAGAACGCCAGCCAGCAAGAGCTTTTCGACTGGCTGAGCAAGACCGGCGCGGTCGTCACCTCCTTCAAGCGCGAGACACCTTCGCTCGAAGACATCTTCATCAGGGTCGTCGAGGAAGGGAAGTAGCCCCGACGAGGGGCAAAGTCGCCGCAGGCTCAACACGGGCCGCTTCAGAAAAATGAAAAAGATTCTGACAATCGCCGAGCGCGAATTCGTGATAGTGGTGTGGCAACCGGCCTACTTCATCACGCTCGTCAGCCTCCCGCTGATCTTCATGTTGATGGGCGCGGTGCTGACGCTCGTCGCCGGTCGAGCCGGTGCGCGGCAGGATTTGAAGACCGTCGGCGTGCTTGACCTCGCACGCGTCCTGCCGGAGTTGCCGACGCCGACGCAAACGGCAGTCGCGGGAGCGCAAACGGCAGTCGGGGCGACGCAGCCGGGCGACATCAAGTATGTGCCTTACGAAACGCTTGAGACGGGACTGCATGACCTGCACGCGGCCCACATTCGTGCCCTCTATGTGCTGGAGGCCGACTATCTTCAGACCGGGGTAGTCAAAGAATACGTGCGCAGTCCCGGCCTCATCAGCAGCGGCTCTGATCCGGGCCTGCCCGCCCTGCGTGAGGCGTTGCGGGTGACGCTCGCCAGAGGGCTTGCGCGGGGCGACGGCGCAGCGCCCGAAGCATTGCTGGGC
>JBAVPI010000021.1:0-2841 GCA_049692915.1 Pyrinomonadaceae bacterium | reverse complement strand
CGCTACGCCCTCGTCCGCGTCCCCTCGCAGCATAACGAGCACTTCGAGCAACTCTTCCTGCGCCAGCGGCAGCATCCCGCGCGCCGCCGCCAGACGCGCCTGCGGCGGAGCCTGCCCTGAAACGATGGCCTGCACGACCGGATTCGTTGATGTCGAGTTGCTGCTCATGGCGAGGGATAACCCGTTGTCCGTCTGTTCGTATCAAGCACTAGCTCCGGCATACGTGACAAGGCGGGGCGATGATAAGCATCGGCCCCGCCCTTTAGTTTAGCATCGCGCGCTCGATTTAGACCGTCGCGCCGCAGCACTTCTTGGACTTCTTGCCAGACCCGCACGGGCAGAGTTCGTTGCGCCCGACTTTGGGCTGCGTGCGCGTCACGGTCTTGGTGCGCGCGGCCTCTTCGCCCGCGGCGGTCGCGCCCTGATTCGGCCCCGTGAAGGTCATCGAGGTGGGACGGCGCGCGCGTCGCTGCTGCAACTGTTCGGGCGGCGTCTCGGCGACGACCTGCAAGTTGAAGAGCGTGCGAATGGTCGTCGTGTCAATGCGGTCGAGCATCGCCTGAAACATGTCGAAGCTCTCCTTCTTGTACTCGACGAGCGGGTCTTTCTGGCCGTAGCCGACAAGCCCGATGCCCTGCTTGAGATGGTCGAGTGCGAGCAGGTGGTCTTTCCACTGCGCGTCAATGATGTTGAGCATGATAATGCGCTCGTAGGTGCGCATCGCCTCGGCCCCGACCTGCGATTCCTTCTCGACGTAGTGTGCTTCGAGTTTCGTCCACAGCGCCGCTTCAAGCGCCTCCGAGGTGTTGTTCTCGAAGTCTATGCCCTCGGCGTCCGCGTCTAGCGCATAGACCGACAGCAGTTGGACGTTAAAGTTCTCCACGTCCCAATCGTCCGGCGCAACGTCGGGGCCTGCGTACTGCTTGACGTAGTCGGAGAGCAGGTCTTTCGCGACGCCCAAGACGTACTCGCGCTGGTCGGGCTGCTCCATCAACTGCCGCCGCAGGCCGTAGATCGTCTCGCGCTGGCGGTTCATCACGTCGTCGTACTGGAGTAGGTGTTTGCGCGACTCGAAGTTGCGCGCCTCGACCGACTTCTGCGCCGATTCGATGCGCTTCGAAACCATCTTCGACTCGATGGCGACGCCCTCTTCCATCCCCAGACGCTGCATCAACGCCTTCACCTTGTCGCCCGCGAAGATACGCATCAGATCGTCTTCGAGCGAGAGGAAAAACCTCGACGCGCCGGGGTCTCCCTGACGGCCCGCGCGACCGCGCAACTGGTTGTCAATGCGGCGCGACTCGTGGCGCTCCGTGCCGATGATGTAGAGACCGCCGTTGTTAACGACCTCTTTGTGCTCGGCTTCGACGAAACGCTTGACCTGCGCTTCGGCCTCCTTCAACTGTTCTTCGGTCGCTTCGTCGGGGTCAACTTCCTGCCGCTTGAGATATTCGCGCGCGAGAAATTCCTGATTGCCGCCGAGCAGGATGTCCGTGCCGCGTCCCGCCATGTTGGTGGCGATGGTGATGCCGCCCTTGCGTCCGGCCTGCGCGACGATCTCGGCCTCGCGCTCGTGGTGCTTGGCGTTCAAGACGTGGTGATAGTTCGGGATGCCCCCGTCGCCCTCGATGAGAATGTTACCCCGCTCGTCCTTGTGCGGAATGCCCATCTTCGACAGGCGGCGCGAGATGAGTTCGGAGTTTTCGACCGAGACCGTGCCGACCAGCACGGGTTGGCCGCGGTCGTGCGCCTCTTTGATCTCTTCGACCACGGCGTCCCACTTCTCCGGCAGCGTGCGGTAGATAACGTCGGAGTTATCCTTACGCACCATCGGTTGGTTCGTCGGGATGATGGCGACTTCGAGTTTGTAGGTCGAGTCGAACTCGGCGGCCTCCGTCTCCGCCGTGCCGGTCATGCCGGAGAGCTTTTCGTAGAGGCGGAAATAGTTTTGCAGCGTGATGGTGGCGAGCGTCTGATTCTCGCGCTCGATCTTGACGCCCTCTTTCGCCTCGACCGCCTGATGCAGCCCGTCCGACCAGCGGCGGCCCTTCATCAGACGGCCCGTGAACTCGTCAACGATGATGACCTCGCCCTCTTGAATCACGTAATGGTGATCGAGCTTGTAGAGCGTGTGCGCCTTCAAAGCCTGCTCGACGCAGTGCAGCATCTCCATGTTCGACGGGTCGTAGAGATTGCCGACACCAAGCAGTCGTTCGGCCTTGTCCACGCCGTCCTCTGTGAGCACCGCCGAGTGCTGTTTCTCGTCGAGCAGATAATCGCCGGGGCCGGGCTTGCCTTCTTCGTTCAACTCCGCGCGCTTCAGGTGCGGGATGACGGCGTCGGCCTTGTAGTATTTGTCGGTCGCTTCGTCCGACGCGCCGGAGATGATGAGCGGCGTTCTGGCCTCGTCAATCAGGATCGAGTCCACCTCGTCCACGATGGCGTGGTAGTGCGGGCGCTGAACGCAGGTCGCGAGATCGAACTTCATGTTGTCGCGCAGATAGTCGAAGCCGAACTCGTTGTTCGTGCCGTAAGTGATGTCGGCGGCGTAAGCGTCCTTGCGCTCCCAGTCGTCGAGGTCGCTGACGATGGCCCCGACGGTGAGGCCGAGGAAGTTGTAGATGCGGCCCATCCATTCGGCGTCGCGCGATGCGAGATAATCGTTGACGGTGACGACGTGGACGCCGCGGCCCGTCAATGCGTTCAGGGTCGCGGGCAGGGTCGCGACGAGCGTTTTGCCTTCGCCCGTCCGCATCTCGGCGATGCGGCCCGAATGAAGCGCGATGCCGCCGATAAGCTGCACGTCGAAGTGGCGCATCCCCGTGGCGCGCACGCTCGCCT
>JBAVPI010000020.1:0-5789 GCA_049692915.1 Pyrinomonadaceae bacterium | reverse complement strand
GTGTTGGAAAAACTTTCCGGCTATACAATATCTTGAGCTAGCCCTATACTCTGCGCCGCTACTAATTGACGCTAAAATATTTTGGCGATTATTTCCATGACAAAGTGAGTGTTCAAGTAGCGTCATGGCTCGCTCGCTTGTCCATCTCATCCAGTGAGCATTCCAAAAATGCCGGTAGTTAATATTGACGACGCGAAAGTTTATTACGAAATTCACGGCGAAGGGGAGCCGTTGATTCTCATACCGGGACTTGGCACGGGGCTGTGGCTGTGGTTCAAACAGGTTCCGGCCTTCGCCGAATCTTTCCGCACCATTATCTTCGACCCGCCCGGTGTCGGGCGTTCATCCACGTCTGAAGGAACATTCACGACCCGCTCTTTGGCTTCCACCGTTGCTGAATTGTTGGACACGCTGGGCATTGACCGTGCGCACATCCTTGGCGCATCGCTCGGCGGCTTCGTCGCGCAAGAGTTCGCGCTCGCCCATCCGCGAAAAACGCAGAGCCTCGTGCTGTGCTGTACGAGCGCAGGCGGGGCGCGGCACGTCCCGCCCGCGGCGAGTATCTTGGAAGCCTATGCCGCGAATTTTAAACTTAACGCCGAGACGCGCATCCGGCAAAATTTATTACTCTCCTTCGCGCCGCAGTACGTCGCCGAACATGAAGAAGAGGTGGAGCAAGTGCTGGCGATGCGCTTGAACAACTTCGTGTCGGATGAAGCCTACCAGTCTCAAGTTCGCGCCGGACAGATGCACGACGCGGATGCCCGTGTTTCTCAAATCACGGCGCGAACGCTTATCATCACGGGTGACGCAGACCGCATCGTCCCGATGGAAAATTCCGTGAACATGGCGGCGGCCATCCCGCACGCGAAATTGACGGTTATTCCGGGCGGCAGTCATATGTTTTTCATCGAAAAGGCGGCGGATTTCAACGCAGCCGTTATCGAGTTTCTGCAACAGGCCAGTTCATCCGACATTTAATTCCATCCATTCAAAAGCAGACGCACGGGGCACACATTCATCAATGCGCTACGCGAAAATCAAAGGCACAGGGTCTTTCGTACCCGAACGAGTTTTGACCAACGATGACCTCAGCCGCATGCTCGGCGAGAACATCAATGAGTTCGTTTCACAGATCGTCGGCATCAACGAGCGGCACGTCTGCGCGGCGGATGAGAGTACGGCTGACCTCGCGACGGCGGCGGGCGCTCGCGCGCTCGAAGCGGCGCACATCTCGCCCGAAGATTTAGACCTCATCATCCTTGCGACCGATACGCCGGAATACCTGTCGCCCGCGACCTCGGTCGTCGTGCAGGAGCGTCTGGGCGCAAAAAACGCCGGGACGTTCGATGTCAATTGCGCCTGCGCGGGTTTCGTGACCGCGCTCGACACGGCGACGAAGTACATCATTGCCGACTCTTCCTATCGCAACGTGCTCGTTATCGGAGCTTACGCGATGAGCAAGTTCGTTGACTGGACGGAGAAGAAGACTTCGACCATTTTCGCCGACGGCGCGGGCGCGGTGGTCGTTCAGGCGGCAGAGGACGCGCCCGGATTTTTAGGCTCGAAACTCGTCGCCGACGGCAGTTATCACGCACACATGGGAGTGTACGCGGGCGGCACACACATGCCGATTGACGAGCGCGTGCTCGCGGAAAACTTCTACACGAAAGTTCGTTTCGCTAAGAAGTATCCGCCGGAAGTGAACATTGAAGGATGGCAACGAATCGTCCGCGACGTGCTTGAGAAGTGTAAATTGACGACTGACGACGTGGCGCTGTTTCTCTTCACGCAGGTCAATCTGAGCACGATCAAGATCGTCATGGAGGCGATGAATTTGCCGATGACGCGCACGCATACCGTGATGGGGAAGTGGGGCTACACCGGCTCGGCCTGCATCCCGATGGCTCTGGACGATGCGTTGAGTGAAGGAAAACTTGAGCGCGGGCAGGTGGTCGTGATGTGCGCGTCGGGCGGCGGCTTGAATATGGCGTGCGCGGCATTTCGATGGTGAAAAGCGGCGGTCGCGCCGTCGCGAGTGTGATGAAGTACCCGAACATCTACACGCTGTTTCGCGAGCGAGTCGAGCAGTATCGTGGCCGCGATGTCTTCTACGTCCGCGACGATAATGGATGGACGGGCATCTCTTGGGAACGGTTCGAGAGGGAAGCGCACGAATTCGCGTATGCTCTCGCGGCGTGTGGTTTCGAGCGCGGCGGGAGCGTGTGTGTGTTGATGGGCAACGTCCCGGAATGGGTTGTCGCAGACCTCGGCATCATCATCGCGGGCGGCGTCAGTTGCGGACTTTACCCGACGAGTTCCGCCGAGCAGTGCGCATACATCATCAACCACTCAGAGGCCGCGTTCGTCCTTGTTGACTCGCCCGCGCAACTCGACAAGATACTGCGAGTTCGTCATCAACTCCCGAAACTCAAACACATCATCGCTCTTGAAGAAGCGGCGTCACAGATGGACGTGTCCGGCTATCGAGAGTTTTTGCGCAGAGGGCGGGAGCAACGCCGGTTGGAACGGGGGAGGCTGGAGGCGCGCGCGTTGAATGCGCGTGCGGACGAGACGGTGATTATGGTTTATACGTCGGGCACGACGGGGATGCCGAAGGGCGCGTGTCTCAGTCATTCCTATGTGCTCAACAGCGTCGAGTCACTGCGCGGTGTGATTCCGTTGACCGATCAGGACGTGATGTTTTCCTATCTCCCTTACTGTCACGTCGCCGAGCGCATCTCCGGTCTCTATAACCGGCTGTACGCGGGCGCGTCCGCGTACTTCGTCAACGACGCGCGACTGCTGTGGTCTTACCTCGCGGAAGTGAAGCCGACGGTCTTTCCGAGCCTGCCGCGCTTCTTCGAGAAAATTCACGCGGCCATCATCGCCGACATGGAAGCAGCCGGAAGGGAAGAGCGCGAGCTATTCGATGAAGTCCTCGCACTCGGCAGGGCGATCAGCCGCGCGCGTCAGGCGCGAGAGTCCGTGCCGCAAAGCACACAAGTCGAATACGCTTTGAAGTCGCCGCCCGTCATTGACCGTGTGAAAAGCTATTTCGGCGGGCGTGTGCGTCTGGCAACTTCCGGGGGCGCGCCGCTGCCCGACGATGTGGCGGAATTTTTCGACGCCTTCGGCTTACCCGTTCTACAGGCTTACGGCTTAACCGAAAATGTCTGCGCCGCCTTTAACCGGCCGGAAGATTATCGTCTGGGCACGGTCGGGCCGCCGATGCCGGGATGCGAAATCAAGATCGCCTCTGACGGCGAAATCATGTTGCGCAGTCCGATGATGTTTTCGGGCTACCACAGGGAACCGTCAAAGACCGCCGAGATGTTTCGCGATGGTTGGTTGCTGACGGGCGATCTGGGGCAGTTGGATCGGGACGGGTTCTTGAAAATCACCGGGCGCAAAAAGGAGATGATCGTCACTTCGACGGGTAAGAATATCGCGCCCGCGTCGTTGGAGAATCTGCTCAAGGAGCATCATCTCGTCAGTCACGCTTTCATCTACGGCGACAATAAAAGTTACCTCGTCGCGCTCATCACATTTAATCAACACGAACTCGAATCTTACGCGCTCGCGAACGGCATCGAGTTTCAGGATTTCGCCGCGCTGACGCGCCACACGTCTATCAGGGAATTAATCGAAACAATCGTCGCCGGTGTGAATGCGAGAGTATCGAAGACCGAGGCCATCAAAAAGTTCGCAATACTCGGTCATGATTTCAGCATCGAAGCGGACGAGATTACGCCGACGCAGAAGATCAAACGCAACGTCGTGACGGAGCGCTACGCGGCGGTTTTGGAGAGCCTTTACGCTTGAACGCTGTCGGCCAGCACGACGGCCTCGCCCGTCACAACCGTCTCTCCGCTCTCCTTCTCGCACACGGTTTCAAGGGTTAAGATGTTTTTGTCTTCCCTGATTTTCAAGACCTTCACGCGCGCCGTGATCGTATCGCCGGGATAGACGGGCGCGACGAACCTGAATGTTTGACTGAGATAGACCGCGCCTCTTCCGGGCAGGTGTTCGCCGATGACGGCGGAGATAAGCGCGCCGCTCAACATGCCGTGTGCGATGCGGCGACCGAAGCGCGTCCGTTTAGCGAACTCGTCATCCAGATGCACGCTGTTGTGATCGCCGATGATGTCCGCGAAGGCGTGTATATCCTCGTCGGTAATCGTCTTCGTAAGGGTGGCGACATCGCCGACCTTGATGTTCATTCGTGATTGTGTCCTCTCCGGTAATTTCAAAATTCGGCAACGGTAATGATCCGTGCCGCCGCCTGTCAAGCTTAAGCCAAGAGATGAAAGAACGATTCACGCTCGACCGCGAACAGAACATCCTGTTCATCAACTTCGCCGACTTTCGCATCGAGAGCCGCGCGCAGGTGGATGAGATGGCGCGGCTTGTGCGCGAAGCCGCGACCAAGGCGGGCGGGCGCGTCTATTCGGTCGTCAACTACGAGGGCACGCAGGTCGCACCACACATTGTTGACTACTACGGCCAGCGCATCAAGGAACTGCAAGACAGTTACTCCGTCTCGACCGTTCGATACTCTTCGAGCGGGTTGACGCGTTCGGTCTTGCGCTATCTGGGCGCGGCGGTGGATTTAGAGTCGAACATCTACACGACGCGCGACGAAGCCATCCGCGCGATTCAAGAGCTTCAACGTCGCAACCCGCTTCGCCCACATCTCAGCGGCGCGCTGCTCTCTCGCCTCTTCAAAACGCGACATAGCCTGTTTCTCAAACTTCTGGCCGGATCGTTGCCGGGCTGCCTGCTTGTCCTCGTCGCCTATTATTCGCTCGCGCATTCGAGCGAGACGCCGGCCCAACTGCGCGCCATCCAAAGCTTCGCCGTGGCGGCGCTCACATCGCTGGGCCTCGCCGCGACGGTCACGTGCGCGTGCGTCTTTATCTTTGTCATCAGACCGTTGCGACGTATGGAGCGGGCGACGCGGAGCCTCGTCGGCGGTGGAGCGTTCGAGCCTGTCGAGGCGCGGGGCACGGACGATGTCGGAAAACTTGCGGTCGGCCTCAATGACGCCGCGCGCCAACTGCGCCGCGACATCGAGCGCCTGAGCGGCCTCTATCACATCTCTCTGATGATGGGCACGGGCACCGAAGTGTCGCGGATTTGCGAGTTGTTGACCGGAAAAATCGCGCGCCTGCTCGACGCCGACATGTGCGTTATCCTGCTGCACGAGGAGCGCGAACATCTCATCTACGCGCAACTCCCGGCCTACGGCGTGAGCGACGATCACGTGCGGCTCTTGCGCTCGAATCTCGACGAACGCAACATCGCTTCTTGGGTCTTCGCCACAGGCGAGCCGTACCTGACGAACGACATCGCCGCCGACCCGCTCATCAGCCAGACCGCCGCGCAGATGATCGGCGTACAGGCCATCCTGACCGTCCCGCTGCAAGTCGGCGACCGGACGCTCGGCGTCATGGAAGTGATGAATAAGGACGGCGGCTTCGTCGAAGACGATAAACGACTCGTCACGATCTTCGCGGCGCAGGCGGCACACCTTCTCGCCAACGCGCAACTCTTCGAGCAGTTGAGAGATTCCGAAGAACGCCACCGTCAAATCTTCGAGAGCGCGCTTGATGGCCTCTACCGCTCGACTGCCGACGGGCGCTTCGTCACGCTCAATCCGGCGCTCTGGACGATGCTCGGCTACGCGGACGCCGAAGAGTTAACGCACGCGCACCTCGTCGCAGACATCTTCGCCGACGCTGCTGCGGGACGCCGCATCCTCGCCGAGTTGAGCGCGGAGGGTCAGG
>JBAVPI010000019.1:0-8535 GCA_049692915.1 Pyrinomonadaceae bacterium | reverse complement strand
CAGACCGCGCAGGCCATGACCGGCATCGTCATGCCCGTCATCCACGAAGGCGCGAAACGCTTCGACGAATTCCCGTCCATCGCCTTCGACGACGATAAAGCGCGACTCGATAATCTAGCCATCGAGTTGCAGAACAATCCCGGCGCGACCGGCTACATCGTCGTCTATGCGGGCCGCACGAGTCGCGCCGGCACAGCCGACGGTCTCGGCGCGCGTGCGCGTAACTATCTCGTCCAGACGCGCGGCCTGAGCGCGAACCGCGTCGCCGTCATCAACGGCGGCTATCGCGAGAACAGCACTTACGAAATCTGGCTCGTGCCGCAGGGCGCTGAGCCTCCCACTGCGACCCCGACGATTCAGCCCGGCGATGTGCGGCCCGCGCCCGCCGCGACACGTCGCACACGTCATCGCTGAAACCGTCGTCGCCGGTCGTAGATCAAGGACGCGAATTGAAGCCAACGATGCGCCGCGCTGTTCTTCAAAGAAGACGCGCGGCGCTTCCGTTGGCGAAAGCCCTGACGCACGGCGTTGACCGCGTTGACGCGCCGCGACAACGTGTGGTAACAAAGGCGCTCGTATCGCTCCCCCGATAAACGGTTGATGTTCGCGGTGCGACCGGTACAAAAGCACGCGGATGTTTAAGGCGCTCGCCCGGTTGGGCGCAATGAACGCGAGACATTCTTAAAGGAGGATCGAGACTTATGGCTGACGGAGAGGGCGGTGGCAACACAGGGATCGTTGCCATCCTCGTAATTTTTATCATCGTCGTCGTGCTGGCATTCCTTGCATTTCGCGGAGGACTGTTCGGCGGCGCTAAATCAACAAAGATTGACGTGAACGTGGGCGGCTCGGCCCCGGCCACCAAATAGTTAACAACCATCTAAAGCATTCGCACGGCAGATAGTTTGAAGAAGGAAGGAGCGTGAATAACGCGCGCTCCTTCCTTCTTTTCAATTACGCCGCACGACTGTTATGCTCGTCAATCGTCAATTGAAGTGAGCGGATTTTCGCGTCTGACGATTCAAGACTTTTCACGGAGAGCAATTTTGGCAGCACCGAACATCGAAACAATCGTCTCGCTCTGCAAGCGACGCGGCTTCGTCTTTCCCTCGTCGGAAATTTACGGCGGACTGGGCAGCGCTTGGGACTACGGCCCGCTCGGCGTCGAACTCTGCAACAACGTCAAGCGTCTCTGGTGGCGCTGGATGGTCTACGAGCGCGACGACATGGAAGGTCTTGATTCAAGCATCATTCTCAACCGCGCCGTCTGGAAATATTCGGGCCACGAAGAGACTTTCAACGACTTGCTCACCGACTGCCTCGACTGCAATGGACGCTGGCGCGAGGACAAGCTTGAGACAAAGCTGGTGACTCGCACGGTTCCCGCCTCACCCGCAGATTCGCTTTCTCGTGAGCCTCTCCATCAATCATTGGATGATAAGACAGTTCAAGAACAGGTATTTGTGTGTCCGAACTGCGGTTCGACAAGGCTGACTCCGGGTCGTCCTTTTAACACGATGCTCCGCACGCAACTCGGCGCGGCTTCAGCAGAAGACGACCCGACGGCGCTTGCTTATCTGCGACCCGAAACCGCGCAGGGCATCTTCATCAACTATCTGCTCGTTCAGCAGACGATGCGCCGCAAGCTTCCGTTCGGCATCGCGCAGATCGGCAAGTCGTTTCGCAACGAAGTGACGCCCGGCAACTTCATCTTCCGCACACGCGAGTTCGAGCAGATGGAGATGGAATACTTCGTTCGCCCCGGCGACGACGAGCGCGTCCATCAGGAGTGGATTGACAACTGCCTCAACTGGTATCTCGGCCTCGGCGTCAATCCCGACAACCTGCGTCTCTATGAACAGCCGAAGGAAGAACTCGCGCACTACGCCAAGCGCACCGTGGATATTCACTACCGCTTCTTCCCCGAACGCGACGACGACGAGCGGCAATGGGACGAGTTGATGGGCATCGCCAACCGCACCGACTTTGACCTGAAGGCGCACTCGAACAAGCCCTTGAACGAAGAAGGCAAACGCGTCAACCCCGACTCGACCGAAGACCTCTCCTATTTTGACGAGGCGACGAAGGAACGATTTTACCCTTACGTCATCGAGCCTGCGGCGGGCGTCAACCGCTCCGTTCTCGCCGTCCTGATGGACGCCTACACCGAGAAGACGAACGATAAAGGCGAGAAGCGCGTCATCCTTAAACTTCATCCCGAACTCGCGCCGATTAAGGTCGCCGTCCTTCCGCTCGCGAGGAACAAGCCGGAGATCGTCGCGTTGGCACGCACCATCAAGCGCGACTTGCAGCCCTCGATGCGCGCCGTCTATGACGACACGGGCGGCATCGGCAAACTCTACGCGCGGCAGGACGAGATCGGCACGCCCTTCTGCGTCACCGTTGACCACCAATCGCTCGAAGACGAGGCCGTCACCGTTCGCGACCGCGACACTTGGGAGCAGGAGCGTGTGAAGGTCGCGGAACTGCAAGAGCACTTGAAGAAGAGATTGAATGTCGGATGCTAGGTGTTAGCGAAGATAGCTTTGCTTTCGACCGGCATCCAACATACTGCGTTTGCATTTATGCCTGTTGTTAAAAAGAGAAATCAGCAAACCGAATCGCGCCTCCTGCTCGAATCGAACGAGCCTGTCGAGTTGCCGCCCGCCGAGATTGAAGATGCGGCGGTCATCGTGCAGTTCGACACGTTCAAGCAGTATCTGCCGGAATTGCTCGAAGAGTTGCGTGACGGCACGCTGGCCGAACCCGTGCCGGTGATGATGGACGGCTCGACCTTCGTCGTCCACGGCGAGACGCGCAGCTTCTGGGTCAAGCTCTGGCATTCGTCGCCTGCACGGACGCGCATCGAACGCGCGCAGGTCATCAGTTGTCTGCCTTCGACGCGCGGGATGCAACTCATCGTTGAAGACCCCGATGGTTACGCGGACGACGACGAACTCGACGATGATGACGACGACTTTGAAGATGACGATACGGGCGACGATGACTTTGAAGACGACGACGACGACGCGGCGGAGTTGCCATCTGACGGGGTCGCACGCGTCGTTGATGCGGAGATCGAGCCGCCACCTGAGTCCTGAAAATTTCCCCGCCCGTCGCCGTCCCGTGTGATTGATGTCGTCCCGGATTCCCGAAAAAATTCTGGCGCTGGCGCACGCCGTGCGCGCGGAGGGCGGTCTCGCGCTGATGGTCGGCGGCTGCGTGCGCGACCGCCTGTTGGGACGCGAGGCGAAGGATTGGGACGTTGAAGTTTACGGCGTCGAACCCGCCGCACTGCGCGCGCTGCTCGACAGATTCGGGCGCGTCAACGTCGTCGGCGAAGCATTCACGGTTTACAAACTCGGCTCGCACCTCGACGTTTCGCTGCCGCGCCGCGAGCGCAAGACCGGACAGGGCCATCGCGGTTTCTACATCGAAGGCGACCCTTCGATGTCGGTCGAAGATGCCGCGCGCCGACGTGATTTCACGCTCAACGCCATCCTCGAAGACCCTCTGACGGGCGAGATGCTCGACCCTTTTGGCGGACGCGCCGACCTCGAACGTAAAACGTTGCGCGCCGTCTCGCGCGAGACTTTCGCCGAAGATTCCCTGCGCGTCCTGCGTGCAGCGCAGTTCGCCGCGCGCTTCGAGTTTGAGATCGAAGCGGGAACAATCGAACTCTGCCGCACGATTAATCTCACAGACCTTCCGCCCGAACGTCTCTGGGGCGAGATGGAAAAACTCCTGCTCCGTGCCCGCCGCCCTTCAATCGGTTTGGAATGGCTCGACAAACTCAATGCGACGGCTCAACTCTTTCCCGAACTCCACGCCCTCAAAGGCGTGCCGCAGGAAGACGAGTGGCACCCTGAAGGCGACGTTGATGTGCACACGCGGCTCGTCTGCGACCGCGCGCGCGAATTGATTGACGGCCTCGATTACGCGCGGCGAGTGACGGTCATGCTGGCGGCGCTGTGCCACGACTTCGGCAAGCCCGCGACGACCCGCTTTGTCGAAGGGCGCATGCGCTCGCGCGCGCACGAAGAGGCGGGCGTTAAGCCGACGCTCTCATTCCTCGAACGCTTGAAAATTTACACGCTTGATAATTACGACGTGCGCTCTCAAGTGGCCGCGCTCGTGCGAGACCATCTCAAGCCCGGCGACTTTTATCGCGCGCGCGATGAGATCGGCGACGGCGCGTTTCGTCGTCTGGCGCGCAGGTGCGAGCTTGAGTTGTTGTATCTGGTCGCGCGGGCCGACACTCTGGGCCGCAACGCGCCGTGGGTCGCGCGCGAGCGTTGGTTTACGGCGGAAGCGCAGGAGTGGTTCATCGAGAAGGCGCGTGCTCTGGCCGTCGAGCGTCGCCCGCCCGCGCCGCTTCTGATGGGACGCCACCTGCTTGAGATGAACCTCAACCCTTCGCCGCTCTTCGGCAAAATTCTCGACGCCGTTTACGAACTGCAACTCGACGGGCGCGTGACGACGACGGACGAAGCGCGCGCGGCGGCGCATCGTCTGCTCGAAGACGTGCCCGAAGCATGAGAGGTTCGGGCGGGCGCGCGTCCCATTCGTCAACTTTTAGACGCGGCAAGTTCGTCAGCTTTTGCGCAGGCGTGTCGTTGATGTAAAATGCCGTTTACGTCATACGCACAATTTCCGCATCAACATCACCGCCGTGCTTTTCCGCGCGCCGCAAGCTCGCCGGGTAGTTCGGATAAGGAGCCGCCCAACATGTTCCCCCAAGACAAGCACGCTCCGTCAAAGATGATTGTTGTCCCTCCCACCTTTTACCGCGAGAGTCTGCGCGCGCTTCTTCTCTGTCTCATGCTGCCGGCCCTCTTCGCGTCCGTCGGACATGCTGCTCCGGCAGATGATCTTGAGCGTTCGGTGGCGTTGATGGCGAAGGTCGGCTCCGTCAGTTCGCCGAGTTTTTCGCCCGATGGACGGCACATCGCTTTCGTCTCGAATCTGAGCGGCGTTCCGCAGGTGTGGACGATGCCGACGGCCGGCGGCTTCCCCGCGCTCGTGACGGCGTTCGACGACCCCGTGGGCTTCGTCACATGGTCGCCCGACGGAGGGTGGCTGGCGTTCAACGTCGCGCCGGGCGGCGGCTTGAACGAGCAGATTTACGTCGCGCGCCCCGGCGGGAGCGAACTGCGACGCTTGACCGAAGGCGGCAAGGAGAACAACTTTCTCGGCGACTGGACGCGCGACGGGCGTTTCCTCACCTTCTCGTCGAACCGGCGGAGCGCCGAGTCAACCGACTCGTACATGTTCGATCTCGCGGGCGGCGGGATGCGGATGGTGGCGGATAATCGAGGCACGGGTGGCATCAACGATGTCAGCCGCGACGGTAAATACGCGGTGCTCACGCGCCTCGCGAATCGCGGCAATAACAATTTGTACGTGGTCAGTCTCGCGGACGGCGCAGAGTCGCTGCTCACGCCGCACGAAGGGCCGGGCACGTTCGGCGGGGGCGAGTTCGCGCCCGATGGCCGCGCGATTTATCTCTCGTCAAACAAAGATCGCGACCTGCTCGCCTTTGCGCGCGTCAGGCTCAACGGGGACGGACGCCCCGGCCCCATCGAGGTGCTGGCCGCCAGAGACGACGCTGAGTTGTCGGGCTTCGTGGTGAACGACGCCGGGACGACCGCCGCGCTTTTGTGGAACGTCGCGGGCCGGAGCGAGATTTCTTTCTACGACCTAAAGAATAACAGGCCGCTCCAACCCGGCGTGAAACTGCCTGCGGAGATTGTCGGCGGCGTGGACTTTTCAAAAGACGGTCGGACGATGGCGCTCGTGCTGTCGGGCGCGTCGGCCCCGCCCGACATCTGGCTGCTCGACATGCAGACGCGCAGGTTCACGCAGTTGACGCACAGCCCGCACGCCGGAGTTGACCTTGCGAAGATGGTGCGGCCGGAACTTTTAAAGTATCTGGCGCACGACGGCGTACAGTTGAGCGGGTGGCTGTACAGCCCGCAGGGTGCTTCGACCAAGCAAGCGCCCGGCCCCGTCGTCCTCAGTTTTCACGGAGGCCCCGAAGGGCAGGAGCGACCGGGCTTCAACAGCACGTATCAGGCGCTCGTCGCGCGCGGCATCTCGGTCTTCGCGCCGAACGTGCGCGGCTCTTCGGGCTTCGGCAAAAAGTTCGTTAACCTCGACAACGGCGCGCTGCGCGAAAACGGCGTGCGTGACATCAAGGCCACCGTGGACTATCTCGTCAACGCGGGCTTCGCCGACCCGCGACGTATCGGCATCATGGGCGGCTCTTACGGCGGCTACATGGTGATGGCCGGACTGACCGAGTACCCGGAGATGTTCGCCGCCGGTGCAGACCTGTTCGGCGTCGTCAACTTCGAGACTTTTTTTAAGAACACGCAGCCATGGATGGCCGCCATCTCGAAAATCGAATACGGCAACCCGGACACCGAAGCGGAGATGCTGCGCCGACTTTCGCCCATCAATCGCATTGACCGCGTGAAGTCGCCGACCATCGTCCTGCACGGCGCGAACGACACGAACGTGCCCGTCGTCGAGGCCGAACAGGTCGTCGAGAATCTGAAGCGTCGCGGCGTTCCCGTCGAGTACGTTTTGTTCCCCGACGAAGGGCACGGCTGGCGCAAAACGCCGAACCGCATCCGCTCGACCGTCGCGCTCGTGACATTCTTCGAGAAGTATCTGAAGGCGAGTTGAGAGACGATTTCATCAGAGGCATGGCGGAGCAGCAGCAGCAATAGCAGGGCGCGCCCGTTTTACTCGCCTTCGGGGCGGGCATTCAGGAAAACAAATTATCTTTGAAGGAAAAGCACTCATGATTGATTTTGAATTGACCGAAGACCACAAAGCGATTCGCCAGACCGTGCGCGATTTTGCGCAGAAGGAGGTCGCGCCGCGCATTAAGGAACTCGACGAGAAGCAGATGTTCGACCGCTCCATCCTCGACAAGATGGGCGAGTTGAACCTGCTCGGCGTCTGCATCCCGGAAGAGTACGGCGGCGCGGGCTTCGACTACATCGCGCTCGGACTTGTCTGCGAAGAACTCGAAGCCGTGGACACTTTCATGCGCGTCGTGATGTCCGTGCACACGGGCCTGAACAGCCTGACCCTTTACGCGTGGGGCACGGAAGAGCAGAAGCAGAAGTACCTCGTCCCGCAGGCGAAGGGCGAGAAGATCGCGACCTATGGCTTAACGGAGCCGGGCGCGGGTTCGGACGTGGTCGGCTCTCGCTCCGTCGCGCGACGCGAGGGCGACGAGTGGATTTTGAACGGCGAGAAGATGTGGATTTCGCTCGCCGACGTGGCCGACAATTTTCTCTTCTTCTGCTGGACGGATGAGGAAAAAAGAAAGCGTCGTGACCACACGGGGATGTCATGCTTCATCGTCGAGCGCGAAATGCCCGGCTTCACTTCGGGGACGATCCACGGCAAGCTCGGAATACGTGCGGGCAACACGGGGTACTTCTCTTTGCAGGACGTGCGCGTGCCCGCCGGGAACATGGTAGGCGAAGAGGGCGAGGGCTTCAAGATCGCGATGTTCGCGCTGGAGCAGGGACGCTACACCGTCGCGGCGGGCGCAACCGGCATCACACGCGCGTCGCGCGATGCTTCGATTGCCTACGCCAACGAGCGCGAGACATTCGGCACGAAGATCGCCAATCATCAACTCGTCAAACAGAAGATCGCCGAGATGGAGGCCGATTACCAGATGTCGCACCTGCTCTGGCTGCGAGCGGGCTACCTCAAGAACGAGGGCAAGCAGAACGCGCGCGAGACCTCGCTCGCAAAGTGGCAGGCGACCGTCAGAAGCGAGAAGGCGGCCTCGATGGCGATTGAGGTACACGGCGCGAACGGTTACTCGAACGATTACCCCGTCGAGCGCTACCTGCGCAACTGCAAAGCGGCGATTATCTACGAGGGCACGCGCGACATCCACACGCTCATGCAAGCCGACTGGGCGCTCGGACTGAAAAAAGAGAAAGCGGCGCGCAAGACCCTTCCGCCCTACAACCCTGCGGAGTCGCGCGACGCGGTGGCGGCTGACTGAATCTCGCAAGCCGCGCGCTCAGGTTTTTCAAAGTCATTGAATACGAAGAAGGCTGACCGTCGTTGACAGTCAGCCTTCTTTTTCAGTTCGTGAGATTACATTTCTTAACCGGCGTCCAATTTCGTTGTCTCTCTCTGCTCCATTTTGCGCGCCTGCTTGCGGCGGTACATCGCCCCGTCGGCCTCCTCGATGGCGTGTTGCAGATGCGCGAGCGCGTCGAAGCAAGCGAGGCCGTGCGAGACGTTGACGCGGACGGGCGCGGACTCGCGCGACAGTTCGATATGCGAGAGCCGCTCGTTGAGCGAGTCGAGGCGGCGTCGCGCCTCACCGTCGGGGATGCCGAAAAGGAGGACGAGAAATTCGTCGCCGCCCCAGCGGAACAGCAGATCGTCCGCGCGGACGATGGAGCGGATGGCATGAGCCACGGCGCGGATCGCCTTGTCGCCCGCGGCGTGTCCGTAGGAGTCGTTAATCAGTTTGAGATTGTCCAAGTC
>JBAVPI010000018.1:0-7393 GCA_049692915.1 Pyrinomonadaceae bacterium | reverse complement strand
TCGAGCGAGCGTCGAAGCTCTTCGCCGATGACGAGGTCTTCGAGCGGCGTCAACTCTTCCGGCGCGTGATAGCGTGCCCACTGCGCAGGCGACCGTTGTACCTCTCCACGCAACGCGTCCCACACAGGCCCCGGCACGGTCAAAGACCACTCGACGCGCGGCGATTCGGGATTCGCTACCCTCACAAGCCCGCACTCGCGCAAAAGACGTAGCGGCAACGAGATATCGCCGAGCGCGTCCTGCCACAACTCGCGCAACAGCCCGACTGTCGGACGACTCTGTCCGGGCGCGACCTGCATCGCCTCGAACATTGCGCCGAAGCGCGCGTCCTCTTCAACCAGCCCGACGCTCATCAATAAAAGCATCGCGTCGTAGTCGAGTCCGTAGGCCGTGCACAGCGACCGGATGGGCAGGCGCGCGCCAGTCATCTCTTCCTGCTCCAGCACCATCTCACGCCAGAACTCGGAAGCCTCTTCGAGAGACATCCCCGCGATCTCCTTCTGCGACATGAGTTCCTGATAGTAGCCCGCGAGGAACGGGTAGTCCTTGAAGACTGACTCCCAAGACATGCGCGTCTCGACCGCGTAACGGAGCACTTGCATCACCACGCCGAAAAGATAGAGCCTGAAATGTCCGGCGGCGTCGAGCGACAACACGTCGGCAGTTTCCGGCGACAGTTCGTCAAGCATTTCCGTTTGCATAACAACCACCCTTCCGCCTCACTCGTAATGAAAAGCGATGTAACGCCCCCCTGCCGGCACCCAGCCGGGGTTGCGGTCAAGCCCCGCGATGCGCACCTCGATTGATTGCTGCGCGAGCGAAAACGTCACGTCAAGATGCGTCTCGGTCAGGCGAACCACGGCGTGCTCTTCGCACAACAGTCGTGCCAATTCACCTTCACTACTGCCCGCGCCGAGCGCGAGCGACAGACGCGCCCGAACGTAAGGCGTCAGCCAATCGAGCCAGCGCCGGAGTGCGTCCCCTTCATCCGCTCTGTCTCGTTCATCTCGTTCATCTTTGTGCGCACGCGCTTCACTTACACGCTCACGTTCGTTTGCGCCACTCTCTCCGGCGCGTCGAGGGGAGGCGCGTCGTAGCGTCGGACTCGGATGCTGCGCATAAGCCTGCATCTCTTCCGTCAACTGCCGCTCCCCATCTTTGCGCGCGAGCGGCACGTCTATGATGAGAAAGCCGACAGGATGTCGAATGCGCAGGCGCGCGTCCTCGTCCGTCCATTCCCATGCTTCGCGTCCCTCGAAAGGCGCGAGCCATTCCGACGGCATACGCCATTCGTCCGGCGGCTCAAAGTCTCTTCCAAGCGGCTCCTCTTCGCCGCGCCCTGCAAGGCTCGACAACAGCGACCAGACACCGTCTTTTTTAACTCTCTCGCCGCACAGTCGCAGGCCGAGCGACGCCACGAACTCCCAAACGGAGAGCGCGATACCGGGCCGCATGGGCGTCGTAAAGTCGCCGTAGAATCCGAGAAAGAGGCCCAGATTGACGAGGTAGAACAGGCCCCCGAACTCCGTCGTCAGGCGTGCCTGATAAACCAACGGCGCAACGAACTCTCGGTCTGCGGCGTCCGCTGCGGGCGCGTGTCCCTCCTCCGGCGTGTTTGAAGCACGACGCGCAACACCACCCTCGTTCTCATCAAGCAGCGATGCTTGAGATTCTCGGCGGCCCGACCCGTCAACCCTCGCCGCATTGTTGCCTCCGGCCAATGACAATGCCTCCGGCGCGACTTGATGAACTTCGCCCTGCGCTGCCTCGTTAGTCGCCGATTCAATCGCGCCTTCAACGCCTGAGACAACGCGCCGCGAGTCGTCGCCCGAAGCTTCAGACATACGCGCGGCATCCGCAGCCACGAACGTTTTCGTCTCCGACTCCTTCGACCTCTCTCCCTCGCCCGCGCTCTCCGTCTCTTCGTACTCATGCGTTCGCTCAAAATTTATGCGTCGCGAATCTGTAGATGGCCCTCCCGGTGCGTGCGTGTGGGTCGCGGGCGCGTCGTGCGTCGCTCTACCGGCGTCACGCTGCCAGCGCGCGACGTGTTCGGCGAACGACGACGCGCGCACAAGCGACGGGGCGCGCAACAGCATCAAGCCGACGCCGATCAAGCAGCTTTGCCAACGTCCAAGACTTTCGCCGCCGGGTTGCGGCACGAAAAGAGACCACGGAGGCAGGCTCGACGATGAAACGTCGGCGGCCTCTTGCCGTTCATGCTGCACGGCCTCAACGTGCGGGCCGTCGCCCTCGAATGCGCGCCGGAGTTCGTTCAGCGCGAACTTATCCAGAACGCCGCGAAGCACGACGCGCGCGTGGTCTTCGCCGAGTGTGCGCGCAAACTCGCCGAGCCGTCCGCGCTCGGAAAGTTGTTCGAGAGCCGCCGGGACGTATTCGGGGGCGGCGAGCCAAGCCTTCAACAGCGCGGACGAAATGTCTGCGCTCTTAAACAGACTCCGCCACCACCAGCGAGCCGGAGCCGTCCCGTCGCACAGGTCTAGGGCGAGGCACGACAGAAGCTCGGCCTGATCAACGAAGACGACGGCCTCTGCGTCTGCCGGTACGACGTAGCGCGCGGGGCGCGCGGCGTGTCGCGCCAGTTCCTCGATGGCGTCGGCGACCGAGCGCCCACGGACGGCGCGCGAACTCAGGCGCGACTGTTGGACGCGCGCATGCCGACCGCCGAGTTTGCGCACGAAGAGAATCGCGTTCGGCGACAAGCCGGACGGATGCAGTTCGGTGACGGAGAGTGCGCGCTCAAGATGCAAACGGAGCGCGAGGGCGTCCTGCACATCTCCCGAAGCGCGCAGTCTCCTCACATAAGTTTTGCCCGGCTCGATGATCATTGGCCTTCAATCACGCGGCCTCGACCTGCAAGCCCGCGCCCGTATCAGTGAGACTTGCGTGTCTCGTCTGTGGCTCGCGTCCCGCCGAAGCGAGGAGGCCGGCGATGGCTTCGCTGATCGGCAGCCCCGCGCAAGCCTGATAGTAGGAGTAGGCGGGCGAAGGATTGACTTCGAGACAGAACCACTCGCCGTCGGGCGTCCGCCGCAGGTCAATACCGGCGACGGGAAGGTCGAGCGCCGATGCGAGACGAAAGCAGCGTTCCTCGATCTCGGCAGGGAGACGGCACGGGCGCAAGTCAACCGACTCGTCGCCGGGGTAGCGATAGTCGGTCGCGTCGCAGACGATCTCGCAGGGAAAGATTTCCGTGCCGACGACGTGTGCGCGGTGGTCACGGCCCGGAACGTATTGCTGAAACTGCGTCGGGCAGAAGACGAGATCGTCGAGGCGCGCGGTGTCTTCGGGGGCGAAGCGCGCGACGATGCTGCGGACGCTGCTGATTGACTTGTAGATGAGTTGGCCGTGGCGCTCTTGAAATTCTCTGACCGCCGAAGGGTCTGTCGTCACCAATGTCTGCGGCACTTTGAAGCCGTGACGACGAATCAGTTCGATCTGGTACGGCTTCGAGCCGTTCGAAGCCATGCTGCTGAAGCGGTTGACGACGAGCGCGGGCGTTAGCTCGACCCATGAAGAGAGAACGTCCGAGACCGCCGCGGCGTGCCGCCAGAGGTCGCTTCCCGCGCCTGCGCGCACGACCGCCGGAAGAAGCCGCGTGTCGCAAGGGCGAACGTATGCGGCTGTGACCGAACGCAGGTCGATGGTTTGTTCGCGCACCTTAATCGTGCCGCCGACCTCCGCGTCAACCGTCAGTTCAATCTCCGTCACGCCGAGATCGCGCTGGTCGAGCGCGAAGTAGGGAAGCCGCCGACGTTCCACCTCTTCACACATCACTTCAAAGGGACGCTCCGTTCCCAGTCCCCACATTAAAATCAACATGTGCCGCCTCCCTTGAAGTGTTCGAGAATCGCGTCGGCAACCAGCGGCGCGGAAACGTCGGGCCAGACATCGGCACTGACGAACGCGGCGTCCGCTGTGTCGCCGTCGAAGTGAACATTGAGCAAGCTTGCTCCAACAGACCGCGCGAGCCGTAGCGCGTGCACCTTGAGCGTCTCGTCGGCTGTGCCGGGGCAGGCATTGCCCGCGACCGTCACGGCGTTTAAGTTCTCCGGCCTGCTATCTTGCGCGAGGGGCGCGTCGGGCGTGCTGCGGCGCTGCAAAGGCCGCACGGGAATACCGAGCCGCGCGGCGCGATGTATCCATTCTTCCCTGCGCCAGTTCGGCCCGGCGAGTGACATCGGCAGCGGGCGGTTGAGCACCGGACACCTGAGCGACGAGAGCCAAGAGGTCAGGAAGGCCGTCATCTCCATTGAGATGTAGCTACGGTCTTCGGCGACGATGTGCGGCAGGTCGTTTTCGCCGATGCCCCAGAGTCGCGAGACGACGCCCTCGATGTCGCACGTGGCGACGCGGCGTCCCCCTATGACCGCCGCTTCGTCGCCGTCGGTCGCGACGTAATGACGCCAACCCTCGACCGAGAGTCCTTCGGGCGTGAGCAACTCGGCCCCTTCGTGCGCCCAGCGTGCGGCGAGAAGGCGTGCGACTGCGTCTTGACGACTGGCGAGGATGACGATCATCGGTTGTCACCTCTCGTCAGGTCTGAACTCTCGCCCGACTTGTTTGAAGACTCCGCGGGTTTCTCGACCGGCTTCTCGACCGGCTCATCGGCCAACTCCAAAGCCTTGCGACCGACCGCGGGACGTTCCTCGCCGCGTATGAAGGCGCGACCGACGTTGAGCGTTGAAGGTGCGCCTTCGCTCAAAGCGTCCGGTGCGTTGGCGTTGATGTTGATGCTGTCGGAGCCTGCGGTGAAGGTCATGCTGTTGGGAATAAAAGTCCTGTCCGAGTCCTTCTCCTTGAGAGACATCGTCTCCTTGTGGCCTATCTTGTCGTTGTCTTCCTTCTGCTCCTTGTGCTCCTTGCTCTCCTTGCTGTCTTTACTTACCTCTTTCTCCTTCTCTTTTTCTTTCTCCTTTTCCTTCTCTTTCTCCTTTTCCTTCTCTTTCTCTTTTTCCTTCTCCTTCTCCTTGCCCTCCTTCGTGTCCTTCGTATCTTTGGTGTCTTTGGTCTCCTTGGTGTCCTTGGTTTCTTTGGTGTCCTTCTCCTTCTCCTTCTCCTTGCCCTCTTTGCTGTCCTTGGTTTCTTTGGTGTCCTTCTCCTTCTCCTTCGACTCTTTCGAGTCCTTCTCCTTCGTGTGCTTGACCTGTTCAAGGGCAGTGAGCCGCGAGACGATGTCGTTGATGATGTTTAGCTGTATGTTCCAAGGGTAGGGCACGTGTGTGCTTGTGAAGATGATGTATGGCTGCACGAATGCGCTTGACTGAAACGCCTGTTCGTTCTGCGCGACGCGATAGAGTCGCACTGCTTCGCCCGTTGAGAGGTCTATCGGCTCGCAGTTGCGCGCTTCGTTGATGAGCGAGCGCAGCAGTGTGTCGTCAATGAGGTCGGGCTGGCCGACGACGCGATTGCCGAAGAATGTGTTCTGGTTGACGCCGAGGAAGGTCTTCTTCTTGCCGTCCGCGCCGGCAACGACCGACTCTCTGCGAACGGGGAGTATGCCGACCGGCGGCAGGTAGCGAAAGTAGTCCTGCGCAATCGTGCCGGTGAGGTCAACCTTGATGAGCATCTCTGCGATCTGATCCTGAAACTGTAGAAGCATGGCCTCTGACTCGGCCCCGCGACGGTCGCTGAGAAGCATGTCCCAGCGCGTGCCGGTGGAAGGCTCCGTAATGCGGCGACGCACCGACCACATATCAATAAATTCGAGACCGCCCGAAGGCGACCAGTAGATGAGCGCCAGCGGCACTTCGCAATCGGTGAGCGTGCCGGGGCTTTTGTCGGTCGCGCGGAGATCGTCGAGCGGGCCGTAGCCCCGACCGAACGGGTTCAATGGATTGAAAGGGTCGCGTGCGAACGCACCGTTGACGCCGACGCCGAAACACGCGTAGGCGAGCCGGTTGCGCAGCGTGCGTATGTCGCCGAGATTGGTGTCGCCCAGTTCGACAAGACGGAACTGGACGCCTTCGACGAGGTAGCGCGTGTTGAAGGCGGCGGGGATGTTGCCCTCGCCCGTAGTCGGCGCGCGTCCTTCGCGTCCCTCGGCGGGCGCAAGCGTCAAAAGATAGACGTTCGCCGTCGTCACATAGACGTAAGGACGCAGCGTGTTGCAGTCGCGGAAGGTGACGCTGGTCTGATCGGTGGTCGTGTCGTCCTTGCGGACAAGACCGACGGAGATGCGTGCGTTGAGCCTGAGCGTCTGCCCTCTGCGGTTGACGGCCAGCCCCGGCTCGATGGTGACGACGGGCGACGTGGGCGAACTTCCCTGCTCCGACTCCGAGACTTCGAGTCCCGAAGCGACGCCCTCGCCATAGGCACGCCCGATGAGACGACGCGCCTGACGTTGCGCCTCCTGCTCGTCGCTTAAATCTTCGCCTGTGAGCACGCGCCCGTTGAAGAAGTTGACCGAACGGACGCCGCCGTCGAAGATGGGTTTCAATAGTTGTTCGATGGTACTCATAAGCACTCCCCGCGCGAATCAACACGGCGCGCGTGCAAACGCATGCGACCGACGAGAGGGGCGGCCATCAGTTGACGGCCCCCGGCTGGTCTGAAGACTCCGCGGGCTTCTCGACCGGCTTCTCAACCGACTTCTCGACCGGCTCATCGGCCAACTCCAAAGCCTTACGACCGACCGCCGGGCGCTCTTCGCCGCGTATGAAGGCGCGACCCTCGAAGAGAACTTCGTCCGCGCCGCCGTCGAGCGCGTCGGCACTCGCTTCACCGAAATCCGGCTCAAGCGTGCCGCTCATGCTCAGTCTGTCGGGAGCGGCGATGTTGTCTCGATCTTTCTCCTTCAGAGACATCGTCTCCTTAGCCAACTTGTCGCTGTCCTTCTCCTTGTCCTTCTCCTTAGTGTCCTTCGTTTCCTTGGTATCCTTTGTATCCTTCGTGTCCTTGGTCTCTTTAGTGTCCTTCTCCTTCTCTTTCTCTTTTTCCTTCTCCTTCTCCTTCTCCTTCTCCTTCTCTTTTTCCTTGTCCTTCTCCTTGCCTTCCTTCGTGTCCTTCGTATCTTTGGTGTCCTTGGACTCCTTGGTGTCCTTCTCTTTTTCCTTGTCTTTCTCTTTGGACTCCTTCGTGTCCTTCGTGTCTTTCGTCTCCTTCGTCTCCTTAGCGGACGCCTTGTCGTTGTCCTTTTCCTTTTCCTTTTCCTTAACCGCCTTGTCTTCTTTCTCTTTTTCTTTCTCCTTTTCCTTCTCTTTCTCTTTCTCTTTCTCCTTGCCCTCCTTCGTGTCCTTCGTGTCTTTCGTGTCCTTAGTCTCTTTAGTGTCCTTCTCTTTTTCCTTCTCTTTTTCTTTCTCCTTCTCCTTCTCCTTGTCTTTCTCTTTGGACTCCTTCGTGTCCTTCGTCTTGGAGACGGCGATGTCGAACT
>JBAVPI010000017.1:0-2227 GCA_049692915.1 Pyrinomonadaceae bacterium | reverse complement strand
CGCTCGTCGTGCCCGACACACTGACGATCACGGACGTGAACGTCAGCGTCCGGCTCAACCATACCTTCGACGGCGATTTGAGAATTGACCTCGTCCACCCGGACGGCGTGACCATCGTCAACCTCGTCAATCGTCGCGGCTCAAGCGGCGCTAACTTCGGCAGCGGCACGAACAACTGCGCAGGCACGCCGACCGTCTTCGACGATCAGGCGGCCACGCTCATCACCGCGGGCGCTCCGCCCTATGTCGGAACGTTCAAGCCCGAAGGCTCGCTTGCCGCCTTGAACGGCAAAACGACAAACGGCACGTGGAAGCTGAGAGTCAACGACAACGCCAACGGCGACACCGGCATCGTCGGTTGCGTCAAACTCGAATTTAACAAACGCTACGTTTGCTGCGGCGCGCTCATCAACGCGGCTCCGCCCGCGACGCTCGTCTCGGAGAACTTCGTGCCCGCCAACAACGTGCCCGACCCGAACGAGACCGTCACGATGAACTTCCCGCTCAACAATCTGGGCGCGAACAACACGACCAACCTCGTCGCGACTTTGCAGGCGACGGGCGGCGTCACCAATCCGAGCGGCCCACAGAACTACGGGGTCGTCGTCGCGAACGGCCCCGCGGTCTCGCGACCGTTCACGTTCACCGTCGGCAACATTTCGTGCGGCACTCCGATTACCGCCACGCTTCAGTTGCAGGACGGCGCGACGAACCTCGGCACGATCACTTACACCATCGCGACCGGCGTGGTCGGGAGCGCCGTGAGCTTCACGGAGAACTTCGACGCCGTGACAGCGCCGGCGCTGCCAGCAGGTTGGACGACGGCCCACACGGGCACGCCGACCGCCAACTTCGTCACGTCAACCACCATCCCCGCTTCCGCGCCGAACGACGCGTTCGCGCCGAACAACACCGTCGTGAGCAGCATTGATCTGGTCTCGCCGACGATTCCCGCGGCCTCGCAGGTGACTTTCCAGAATCTCTATAATCTGGAGGCCAGCACCATCACGCTGACGAACACCTTCGACGGTATGGTGCTGGATATCAGCATCAACGGCGGCCCGTTCGCCGACATCATTACGGCGGGCGGCAGCTTTGTCGCGGGCGGTTACAACAAGACGGTCGTGGCCTCTTCCAATCCGCTCAACACGCGCTCCGCGTGGGGCGGTCTATCCGGTGGGACGACCGCCGCGCCGACCTACATCACGACGACGGTCAACCTGCCGCCGGCGGCCTCATCGCAGAGCTTCGTCCTGCGCTGGCGCGTCGGCACGGACAGCAGCGTTGCGGCAGCCGGCTCAAGCGGCGTCCGCATTGACTCTATCGTGGTCAGTTCGCCCACCTACACTTGCAGCACGACGCCGGGCGGGCCTGCGGGCTTGCAGTATTACCCGCTCTCGCGCCCGTTGCGCATTCTCGACACGCGTACAGGCCAGACCGCCTGCGACACGCCCGGCGTTCCCTTGACCGCCGCCGTCAGTCGCACGCAGCTTGCGCGCCGCACGTGCGACAGCCTGACGATTCCTGCGACGGCACAGGCCATCGTCGGCAACGCCACGGTCGTCAACAACACGGGCGCGGGCGACGGCTTCGTCACGCTTTATCCTTCAGGGACGACTCGACCAAACGTCTCGAACCTGAACTATGTGACCGGCCAGACCGTCCCGAACGCTTTCACCGTCGGACTCGACGCGGGCACAGGCTCGTTCGATATCTACGCGCAGACCGGCGTCAACTTTATCGTTGACGTGACCGGCTACTACGCGCCACCGGCGACGGGTCTCTACTATCACCCGCTGCCGCATCCCGTGCGCATTCTCGACACCAGACCGGGCCAGACGGCCTGCGACACGCCCGGCACTCCGATTGCGGGCAACACGTCGAGGACGGAAGCGGCGCGCATCACCTGCGACGGCGTGACGATTCCGGCGGCGGCACAGGCCATCGTCGGCAACGCCACGCTCATCAACGATATGGCGGGCGGCTCAGGCTTCGTCACGCTCTATCCGAGCGGGGCGACGCAGCCGAACTCGTCGAACCTGAACTACGTGCCCGGCCAGATCGTGCCGAATGCCTTCACCGTCGGCCTCGGAGCAGGCGATGGGGCGTTCAATATCTACGCGTTGACGACGCTTCATTTCGTCGTGGACGTGACGGGCTACTACAGCAACGTCGCCGCCGCCGACTCGAACGGGGTGGCTGGCCTGTCGTACTACCAGCTCAGTTC
>JBAVPI010000016.1:0-4693 GCA_049692915.1 Pyrinomonadaceae bacterium | reverse complement strand
ACGCAGGCATCCTGACATACGCGCGCAGCAAGGGCGCATTCATCGGGGCGGCGCTCAAGGGCATCGCGATTACGCCCGACAACGATCTGAACGAAGCCTTCTACGGCAAGAAGGCGAACGAAGTCGTCGGCAGACGAGATGATACGCCCGTGCCCTCGACGGTGCGCGCGCTCCCGCTCCAACTCAGTCGTTATTCGAGCCGTCGCTGACGCCGACAAGTCACACGTGGGGCGAATACAATGCGCCTCGCCTGTCAATTGAAGACGTGAGATGAAGACGCGAGCTTGTGAATTGAACACACGCGGGAGCGTGCCCCCGCGCTTTTTCTCAGGGAGAAGATTGAATGAAGCTTTCAATTCGGAGAGTTATCGGTGCGGCGCTGCTCGGCGCGTTTGCCTGTGTCTCGCAGGTCTTCGCCGTGCAGGAGGGGACGCAGAACGAGCGGCAGCGACGCGCCGTCGCGCCCGCGCCGCACGCGAGTCCGAAGCAACAGAAGGACGCGTCTAAGAAGGCGGAGAACGCCGCGCGCGTCTTCGAGCAGGTGATGGGCGCGCCTGATCGCTCGATCCCGAAAGAACTGCTTGACAGGGCGGAGGCCGTCGCCGTCTTTCCCGGCGTGCTCAAGGCCGGACTCGGCATCGGCGGTCGCGGCGGCAGCGGTCTCATCAGTCGTCGCATCACGGGAGGCTGGAGCGCCCCCGCCTTTTTTAAGATGGGCGGCGTCAGCATCGGCCCGCAGATCGGCGCGTCGAAGACCGACTTCGTGCTGCTCTTTATGAACGAAGATGCGTTGAAGGGACTGCTCGAAGACAAACTCGAAATCGGCGGCGAGGCGAGCGCCGCCGCAGGCCCCGTAGGTCGCGCGGCCAGCGCCACGACGAACCTCACGCTCGACGCGGGCATCCTCTCCTACTCGCGCAGCAAGGGGCTGTTCGCCGGTCTCGAACTCAAGGGAGCGGTCGTCAATCCCGACAATAATCTCAACGAGGCCATCTACGGCATGAAGGCCAGAGAACTCCTGACCGGCAGCAATAAAGTCAGCATGGCGAACGTGCTTCCCGGTATCATCATCTTCCCCAACGCGCTCGCGCGTTATTCGATAAAGTGAGAGAGGCGAGAGGACAGGCGACGGGACACGGCAGGCCGAAGGAGAGCGCCGCGTGTGGTTTAATTTTTCTCGACTCGTGCCCCTTCGTCTCCTGTCTCGCTTTTTGAGTCTTGACGCTTTCCAACGCACGACTCTACAATCACGCCGCATCTACAGACCGTATGGCGGCGACGCTCATCGGTGCTTGTTTGAACCGGGCCGGAAGACTTATGCATCCACGCACGCAAAGACAGAAAGAGATTCTCGACTATCTCACGCGCTTTATCGAGCGCCACGGTTACGAGCCTTCCTACGCGCAGATCGCGCGCCAGTTCCGCGTCGCCTCGAAGGCGACCATCGCCAAACACATCGAAGCGCTGGAGCGGCAGGGCTTGCTCTCGCGCCGTCGCGCCGATGGCGGCTTTGGCTTGAGCCTGCCCGTCGAAGAGGTGGACATTGACGCGACGTGCGAAGTGCCTCTGCTCGGACGCATCGCGGCGGGCGCGCCGCTCGACGGGGCGGAGGAATGTGAGAAGGTGACGATCCCGCGCTTCCTGCTCGGTCGCGTCCGACCGAATCGCGTCTATGCACTGCGCGTCGCGGGCGACTCGATGATTGACGAGCACATCTGCGACGGCGACATCGCACTTATCGAAAATCGCACCGAGGCCCGCGACGGCGAGATCGTCGTCGCCCTCGTCGAAGGCGCGGGAACGACCCTTAAGCGCCTCCACCGCCACGGGCAGGAGATCGAGTTGCGACCCGCCAACTCCCAACTCGCGCCCATCCGCCTGCACGCCTCGCAAGTCACTGTGCAGGGCATCTTCCGCGGCCTGCTCCGGCCCGCGGCCTAATCGCATCGTAATCCCGTTCGGGCGCGTCTCGCACTCTCTGCCGCGCCTGCCTTTTGCCGTCACGTTTTCTTCCTGATTAAGTAGTCTCGCAGCAGCGAAGACCTCGAAAACCAGCGCAGAAAAAAGCTCCGGTGAGACCCGTCACCAGTGCTTACAGTTTGGTTATGTGGGCGCGTTGCCAGACGCTGCCCGTTTCACTTTGACGTGCCTCCAGCACGCCAACGGAAACTCGATTTCCGCCGTCACCGTTGGAGGCGCATTCCCCTCTCGAAAGGAGAACAGACATGCCAACCGCAGACGAAACTAAACACAAATCATTCCTCGACCAAGCCCTCGCACTGCTCCAGAGCGATCAATTCAAGACCGGCTCGAAGGACATCATCGCCATTGTCAACAACGATGGAATGACGGAGACCGAAAAGCAGGCGGCCATCAGTGCCCTCCAGAAGAAAGATGAGGAGCGGCTGAAGAAAGAGAAAGAGTTGCTTGCGCAAATCAAGGCTAATCAGGACAAGATCAAGGCCAATGACGAGTTGTTGAAGCAGTCGCGTGATGTCGTCACCAAGTTGAACACGAACATCGCACGCATAGACGGGCGAATCGCGGAGATAGACAAACATCTCGCCGAGCTTGATGAGAAAATCAAGAACCTCGACGCACAGGACGCCGCCCTCGATGAGAAAATCGAGGCGGATAAAGCGAAGAACGACGAGTTGAAAGAAAAGTTAGGTTTCTAAACAACAAAGGAGACTTCGATGAAACCCCAAATCCACTTTGCCAGAATGCTCGGACTTCTCATCCTCCTCCTGCTGATCATGGCCGGGGCGAGTGAGTCACGCGCGCAGGCGACCGTCTCCGCAGAGTTATGTCGGCAGCGGGTTAACGGTCTGGAAAAGACGATAACCGACGTGCAGCAAAAACTGGACATCAAAGACGCGCGCATCGAGGTGCGCGACCAGAAGATTCAAGCACAGCAAGAAAAGATAGATGCCCTACAGGAAAAGATTGCCGACCTCAACTCAAAGGTTGGCGAGTTGGAGAAGCAAATCAGCACGCAGGACACGACCAGAGCTTTGCTGGATAATAATGCGCAGTTGATGCAGCAATTGGCCGCGGGCCGGGATGAAGCGCTCAAGGATCGGGACGCGCTGATTGTGGCTCTGGTGAAGACGAGCAAGAGATCGGCCTTGGAAAAGCTCGTCGAAGCGTTGCCGTCTGTGGCGGGCATCATCGCGCTGGCTATCGCGCACTGACCCGTCCGGAGCTTACATAAGGCAAGGAACGTCTCTGCCTGACCCACACGACGATCACATCAATGCGCAGCCCTCACCGCTGCGTCGTCGTGCCATCCACTTTACACTCAAGCCAGCAAACTTCTTTTTGCGTCCGAGCCTTCGCGAGCGGAAAGTAGCGTAAGCGAACAGGCGACGGCTTTTCTGTATGAGTTTGTGATTGATTGCAAATTCGTGACGGTGCCAAACATAACGCCTCTCAACAATCCCGCGCTGGCATACAGTTTGCCGCCTTTCATCTCAAGTTTATTACACAAACAAAAATCGCGGATGAACGCTTTGTTCTCCGTGCGATAAACAAAGGAGTGAAATGTATGACGGAGAAAAGCCGGACGAAGAGAGTCGCCATCCTCATCGAGAACGGGGTCGAGGACAGCGAGTTTCAGATTCCTTACAAGGCGCTAGGTCAGACGGACGCCGAGGTGACGGTGCTCGGCTCGCGCTTGAGCGAGAAGTACACGGGCAAGGAAGGTAAAGTTTCGATTGCAGCCGACGCGACGACAACCGACGCGCGCGCCGAAGATTTCGACGCCGTCATCATCCCCGGCGGCATGGCCCCCGACAAGATGCGTACCAACATGAAGACCGTGCATTTCGTCGAGGACGCGGTCAAGCGCGGCAAGCTCGTGGCCGCCATCTGCCACGGGCCGCAAGTGCTCATCGAAGGAGATTTACTCAAGGGCAAGCGCGCCACCGGCTTCCGCGCCATCCGTAAAGACATGCAGAACGCGGGCGCGCATTACTCGAACGCGCCCTTCGTCGTTGACGACAATCTCATCACGTCGCGCCGACCGGGCGACCTGCCCATCTTCACGACGGTCATCCTGAGACGGCTCGGATTGTCCATCAAAGACACAGTGCTGCCCGACGAGAACGACATGACCGCCAAGTGGTGGCAACTCGCCGAAGGGTGGGGCGGGCAGAGTCAGGACGAGATCGTGCAGGGCATCAACACGGCGATTCGCGGCGAGCGTTACGCGCTCAAAGCCTTTGAGCACTACGCGGAGAAGGCGACCGACGCGGCGATCAAATCGCTTTTCAATGAGATCGTTGCCGACAAGCACAGGCACGTCGAGGCGCTCGAAAATCGTCTGGCGGCGCTCGACGGCGTGGAGGGGATTCAGGAGACGGGCAGCGGCGCGTGGGCGACTCTGAAGAGTTGGTTGCAGTCGAGCGACGACACGGCGCTCCTGAGTCGCGCGATGGGAGATTTGCAGACCGGCGTCGTGGATGCCTTCAACCTGACGAATACATTCACAGACCCCGTGACGGCTGCCATCTTCGACGGTATCGAGATTGACCTCGCGGCGGACGAATCGCGCGTGGCGGAACTCTATCACGCTCGACTCGCCGGGGGAGAGACGCAACCCGCGCAGCCGACGACCGGAGCCGCCGTCTCGGCCTAAACAGACGGAGCGGAAAAACTCGAAAGGCGACGGTTGAGACGAAAGGCATCGGCC
>JBAVPI010000015.1:0-6996 GCA_049692915.1 Pyrinomonadaceae bacterium | reverse complement strand
CCGGCCTCGCCCTCCTTCCACGACAGAGGCTTCGCGAAGTGGTTGCGCCTCACCTCGATGTCGGAGGGCACGAGGTTCGGCACCGACGCCGTCGCTCCGCCGAACATCACGTTCTCGCCCGCCGCTTCCAAGTAGTTGTTGATGATCTTGTAGGGGCCGGGGCCGTTCCATCCGCCGACGGCCTGCGAGTCCTGCCCGGCCGCCTTGAAGCCCGCGATCCAGCAGTTGACGATCTCGGTGTCGCCGCTGTTGAGAGCGACGGCGCGCTTGATGCCCTGAGTGGGGAAGGCGGTCATGAGGCAGCGGTCGAAGGAGAGGTGATGAGGGACTTGAGCGAGAGAACTCTGCGCGTTGGAGCCGTCGCCGAGGCGAATGAGGTCATAGACGAGAGAGGGAGCGTCGGCGGAGCGGAATTCGAGAGCGAGGAAGCGGAAGTGGTGAGCGGCGGGAGAGGTACGCAGGGCGGGTTCGCCGAGGCCGGGAGAGAGAATCTTGGGCAGCAGTGCTGCATAGGCGGGAGTGATGCGTTGGCCCGGCGAGGGGAGAGCGGAGTCGGGAGCGGAGGAGCGCACGGTGACGTAGTCGGAGGAGGGGCCTTTATCGGGAAGGGTGAAGGGGCCGACGTAGGACGCTCCGGCCTCTAGAACTATCGTGTCGCCGGGCCGCGCTGAATTCAGTGCCGCCTGCAAATCACTGCCGGCAGCGACGTTGACGGTCGCGGCGGAAGCGGTCGCGCGCGTTGCGCACAGAAGGATCAAAGAGAGGAAAACGAAGCGGATGAAGGGATGAGAAGTTTGTGTGTTTGTGTGAAAAGGAGTGGTCAGACTGCGGGTGATCATTTACGTTCCTCACTTCGGTAGCCGGACGATCTCGTCGGACGACGAGACTCCTGGCTTTGCGGACCCGCATCGCTACGGGGGTGCCTTTAATTCGGTGATGGCTCGCGCGGACGCGCCCCGAATAGGGATGCGTCTTGCGCCTTGAAGCGCGCAACCGGTGTTGAGTTAAAGATAGGGCGAGGCGGCAGACGCCTCAGTCACTTTCGGCGAGTATCAGGCGTGTATAAGGACACTACTGCCCGGTTGTTGGGAGCGGATTTGAGATGAAGGAGAATGAAGGAGGGTAAGCGGGACTGCCTGACTTGTGAGTGAACAAGCGTGTCAGGCTCAGACTTCAAAAGATTGAAACAAGGGCAAGGTACTTAAGGCAGGACACCTTCAAGCGCCTCCTGTCGCGGATGCGCCCTCGAATGTTTGAAGTCTCAATTCCCTCAGATCGCCTTCGGCAACCAGACAATCTCCGAAGCGTCTCGGCCCGGAGATTCACGGCTTTGCGTCCCTGCCTCGCGGCAAGTTTGCCCTTATCGTGTGCAATCGAGTCTTAAAAGATCGAAGCTTCGGCTGTCGCTTCCGACAACCGCAGCCGGCAACATGATTTAAGATGATTTAGCAATGTTTGTCAACCCCTTTTTTTGGCGTCCAGACTTTTTCGATGCCATAAGTCAGGCAACGCCGATTTAATCCGGCTGAATTGTTTGAGAGATCCGAAATAGCGATGGACACCTCGGAAGATGAATAATCCGGCGACCGTTCCATACCGGCAATCAACATGAGCCTTCAGCATCCTTCGCCTTCACTTCGCGGGAAGATAGAATGAAATCTCGGCGGTCTTCGCGCAGGGCGGCATTGTCGCTCGACGGAGCGGCGCTGGCGTTTGAGATTGCAAGAATAAGTTGAGGATTAGAAGTTTTCATCGTTGACGGACGAGCGAAAGCACCGAACAGAACTTGGTAGAGACACTGACAGAACTTGGTAGAGACACTGATGCGAAAACGTCTGACAGCACTTCTCGATAGGAACTTCTCTCTGGCCGTCGTCGGCGTGATCGCCGTCTTCGTCATGCTCGCGCTCGGCAGCGCTTTGACCGAGCGGCCCGGCGTTGACGAAGGATTCTTTGCCAACCCGGCGTTGAACCTCGTGCGCAAAGGCTTTATGGGAACGACGACGATTGAGACGGCGGGCACTAAGGTCGAGAGCATCAGCAGACATACTTACTGGGTCATGCCGCTGCACCTCGTACTTCAGGCGGGCTGGTATAAGATTTTCGGATTCAGCCTCTTCTCCATGCGCGCCATCTCGATTCTTTGGGGGGCGCTGGCGCTCCTCGCGTGGTACGCCATCATGCGTGCCTTGACGGGCGACCGCCGACTGGCTTTGCTGGCCTGCGCGCTCATCGGCTCAGACTTTCTCTTCATCACCATCGGCGCGTCCGGGCGCATGGACATGATGAGCGCGGCGCTCGGCTTCGCGGCTTACGCGTCCTACCTGTCACTGCGCGGGCGCAGTTTGACGACGGCAATTCTGTCGGGACAGAGTTTGACCGTCGCCGCCGGACTGACTCATCCGGTCGGCGGGACGCTGGCCTTCGCCGGACTACTCTTTCTCATCATCTATTTCGACCGACGACGACTCGCATGGAAACATCTGTTGGTGGCGCTCGTGCCATACGCCGTCGGTGCTCTCGGCTGGGGACTCTACATCGCGCAGGAGCCTTCATCCTTTCTACCGCAGTTCACCAACAATGCCACGATGAACAACCGCATGGGCGGCTTCGGCAATCCTCTGCGGGCCATCCTCGACGAGTTCACGATCAGATACCCGGCGGTCTTCGGCCTCGGCTCACACTCGCCCGGCCACGCGGGGCCGATCTACCTGAAGGTGCTGATTCTCGCCGCCTATGCGACGGCGGTGCTCGGCGTAGTCTTCGTCCGGCAGTTGCGACGGCACGAGGGCTACCGCGCTTTGCTCATCCTCGCGGCTCTCTACTTCGTCATCCTCGCGATTCTCGACGGGCAGAAGATGTCTTACAACCTGCTCTATATCGTGCCGCTCTACGGAGCGCTGCTCGCCGTCTTCCTCAGATGGTGCTGGACGACGAGCGCCGTGCCGCGCACTCTCGTCACGCTCTGCGTGAGCGGTCTGCTGGTGCTTCAGGTGGGCGGCGTGCTCTACAAGATGAAGCAGAATACTTACGCGAAGGGCTACGCGCCCGCGATCAATTTTCTGAAGCGTAACGCGACGCCGACGAGCATCATCATGGGCAGTTCGGCGACGGGCTTCGGCTTGGGCTTCCCCGACACGCTGGTGGACGACGTGAAGCTCGGCTACTACAGCGGCAAGCGCGCCGACTTCATCGTCGTTGATCCCGAATACGAGGGAACGCTCGAAGCCTTTAAGGATAGACAGCCGGAGGTCTATGCGTACTTCGGCAAGCTGTTCAACGAAGACTTCCGGCTGGTGCATGACGAGGGCGCTTACAAAATCTACGCGCGACGGTAGCTCGACATTTTCTACGCGCGGCGGTTAGCTCAACATTTGCGTTCGCCCCTCGCTCAGACGCTCGCCGCTGGCCCGATCAGTCAAGCCGCGCGTCCCACGCGCGCAGCCATAACTCAAGCATGATGAGCATCCAGACGCGATGCGCCGCGTCGCCGACGCCACTCTTCGCAGCGGCGAGGAGTCGTTCGATCTCTTCGCGGTTGAAGACGGCGGCGATGCGGCTCCCGGCGTCGAGCAGTTGTTCACCGGCCCACTTGTCGAGGCCCGTCTGAAGCCAGCCGTAGGCCGGGACGGGAAAGCCGCGTTTCTCGCGGTGCAGAATTTCTCGCGGCAGGCGCGTCTCGCAGAAGCGGCGCAGCACGTCCTTCGTGCGGTACTGTCGAAAGCCCGTGCGCTTGATCTTGACCTTGTTCGGTTGGCGGTTCGCCCACTCGACGAGCCGGTAATCGAGAAACGGCGTCCGCGCTTCGAGCGAAGCGGCCATGCTCATCTTGTCGGCCTTCATCAGCAAATCTTCGACGAGCCATGATTTTTGATAGACCGTCAGCAGTTGCTGAAGCGGATCGGTCGAGCGCAGGGCCGCGTACTGTTCCGACAGGATGCGCTCTGAATCCTCACGGGCCGCACGCGGCCAGAGCTTTTGTTTTTCGTCCTGCGACCAGTAGCGCGTCATGTGCGGGAGCGTTTGCAGATTCCAACTCTTGAGCGGCACTTCGCCGACGCGCCGCGCGCCACGCCCGAATCTTTCCGGCAAGACGACGCGTGCGAGCCGCGCTCCCGCGCCCAGCAGCGGACTCGGCAGACGCTGTGCGGCGCGCACTACGTCCCATTCGCGTTCCGATTCGTCGAGGTTGTAGCCCGCGAGCACTTCGTCGCTGCCTTCTCCTGAGAGCACGACCTTGACGCACTCGCGCGCGAGACGCGAGACAGCCAGCAGCGGCACGAGCGTCAGGTCTGCGAGCGGTTCGTCCGCGTGATAGACCGCCTCCGGCAGCATGTCGAGAAACTGTTTTTGATCAACGACGACTTCGTGATATTGCGCGCCGACGTGTTCGGCGACCTGTCTGGCGTAAGGCAACTCGGAATAGAAGCCGCCCTCGTCGAAGCCGACCGAGAAGGTGTGAAAATTTTTGTGTCCGAGTTCGACCGCCGCCGCCGCAATCGCGCTCGAATCCAGTCCCCCGCTCAGGAAGACGCCGACGGGCACGTCCGACGCAACCAGACGCAACTCGACCGCGTCGAGAAAAAGCGCGGCGAATTCTTTGTCCGTCTCCGCCTCGCTTCGCGCTTCCCCGTCGTCGGCCAGCGCCTCGGTCTGCCAGTAACGAATCTCCTGCGGCTCGCCGCCGCGCGTGTATCGCAGCAAGTGTCCCGGCGGAAGCTTTCTGATGCCCTCCCAGATTGACTCCGGGCCGGGCACGTAACGAAACGTCAGGTAGTCCCACACGGCCTGCCGGTTGACCCTTCGCTCGACCAGCCCCGTCGCGAGAATCGCTTTGATCTCCGACGCGAACAGCAGCAAGCGCCCGTCCCAAAAATAGTAGAGCGGCTTGACTCCCATCCGGTCGCGCACGAGCAGCAGACTCTCGTCCAGAGGATTCCACGCGGCGACGGCGAACATTCCGTTCCAGCCGTCAACGCCGCGCTCGCCCGCGTCAACCAGACTCTTGAGCACGACCTCCGTATCGCTCTGCGTCGCCCAACCCGTGTGACCCTTGGCTTCGAGCCGTGCGCGCAAACTGCGGTAGTTATAAATCTCGCCGTTGAAGACGACGCCGAGTCCCGTGCCTTCGTCCCACATCGGCTGATGACCGCCCGCGAGATCAATGATGCTCAGGCGACGCATCCCGAAGCCGAAGCCGTCGGCGGCCCACACGCCCTCGTCGTCCGGCCCGCGATGGACGATGGCATCATTCATCTTCCCCACAATTCGCAGGCACTCTTCGCGCGAAAAGTCACCCGCCACCCCGACGATTCCACACATTCGTTACGACCTCGATGAAGACTACTTTAAGAATCCCTCACACGACTGAGGCGTCCGGCTGCCCATCGCAAACTTTTACAGGGAGGAACAGGATAGACAGGATGCAAACAAATGCGAAAGCATGAACCCGGAATTGAAAGTTTTCTGTTTTTCATTCATCGTTCATCGCTCCACGCCATCGTTTGTCTTCTATCCTGTGCATCCTGTCTATCCCTGTTCATTTCTTTCCTCTTCTTGACAACCGCATGCGCCTTGCGCTCTGCTCTATGGTATGGCGTCGAACGACAAACCGGAGCGCGCGAAATTTTCACAGACGAAATTGCTGGCCGTCTCCTTCGCGTTTCCGCCGCTCGCCTACCCGCGCTCGATTCAGGTGGCACGGCTCGTCAAGTATCTGCGACTGCCCGTGGCGCTCGTCTGCGCCGACGAACTCGACGCGCGACGTGACCCGACGCTCGAACCCGACGCCGAAGCCGCGCTCGCAGCCGTCTTGCGCGTCCCCTTCTCCGTCTCGAAGATCGGGCGCTATGCCAACGCAGCCGCCCACCGCTTTCATCGCCCGCTGTGGAATCGCTGGAATCGCGCGCCCGACCAGTATCGCGCGTGGCTGCCCCGTGCGCTCGCGGCCATCGAACGCCTCACACGCGACGGCGCGTTCATGCCCGATGCCATTGCCACTTTCAGCCAGCCGGTAGTTGACCACCTCATCGGCCTCGAACTCAAAAAGCGTTATCAACTTCCGTGGCTCGCGCACTTCAGCGACCCTTGGGTTGACAATCCCTTCTACGCCTACGACGAAGCGACGAGACGCATCAACGAAACGCTTGAGCGGCGAGTGATAGAGCAAGCCGACCGCCTCGTCTTCACCTCGCGCGAGACGATTGACCTCGTCATGTCGAAATACCCGCCGCAGTGGAAACGCAAGACGCTCGTGCTTCCGCAGGCGTTCGACACGGCGCTTTATCCGCCGCCGTCCGGCAAAGAGGGGACGCGGCTGACGGTGCGCCACCTCGGAAATTTTTACGGCCAACGCACGCCCGCACCGCTCTTTCGTGCGCTCCGGCAGCTTCACACCTCCGACCCTTCCGCCCTGCGCGATGTGGTCTTCGAGTTGGTCGGCATAGAGGACGTTGACGCCGTGCGCGAAGCCGCGCGCGATGGTCTGCCCGAAGAGTTGATCTCGGTCGGGCCGCACGTCGGTTATCGCGAGAGCTTATCGCTAATGTCGCGGGCGGACGGCCTCGTCGTCATTGACGCGCCGACGGACAAGAGCGTCTTCCTGCCGTCGAAGTTGATAGACTACATCGGCGCGGGCCGCCCCGTCCTCGGACTGTCGCCGCCGGGCGCAGCCTCCGCACTCATCAACCGACTCGGCGGATGGCTTGCCGATCCGTCCGACACGGAAGCGGGAGCAGTCGCTCTCTCAAACTTCATCGCGTTCCTGCGCACGCCCGAAAGTCGAAAGCGCGACGCGTGGGGTGCGCCCGATGTGCGGCGCGAGTACGAAGCCACACACCTTGCGGACTCCTTCGCCGCCATCATCGAAGACCTCCGCACGCCTTAACCTCAAGGTCATTAACACTCACCGACGCAAAGCACTCTCCTTATGCCGCTCTCGCACTCCTTTCAAACTCAAGGGACGCATCACCGCCAATCTCAAGGACGCATCGCCGC
>JBAVPI010000014.1:0-4740 GCA_049692915.1 Pyrinomonadaceae bacterium | reverse complement strand
GCCATCGGCTGGTCTTTCATCTTCGCCGGGGTCTTTTACGCGCTCTTCGGACTCTCGACGAGTTTTGCGCTGGCGCTCGTCGTCCTCGCCATCGCGCACATGGGCGGGAGCACGCTCTGGGTCTTCTCGACGGTGCTGCTACAGGGCGGCGTGGAAGACGAGTTTCGCGGGCGCGTCTTCGCCGCCGAAATGATGTTGATGACGCTGGCAATGGCCGCGTCGAACTACGCGACGGGCGAGGCGCTCGACACCTTCGGCTATTCGCCGCGCGCCGTCACGGTCTTTATCGGCGTCCTCTTCACGCTGCCCGGCGTCGTCTGGCTGCTCACGCGTCGCTGGTGGGACAAAGACGGCGCAGACGGCCAAACACCGTCCAAACTCCCCGACACAGAGGCCACGGACGCAGAAACGCTCGACGCGCCCGCCGTGCGCGAATCTTGAAAATCCGTCGTTTTGCCCGCGATAGTCGCGATTCATGCCCGAAAAGACGACTTTCCGTCCCCGACACCCGACGTTCCCTCTCGGATATCCAGCGTTCCCTCTTTGAGAGCCGTCGTTGCCTCTCAAAGACCCTCCGACCTATCTTAAAGAGGGAACGTTCCCTCTTTGAGTGTCTCCGGCCTATCTCCGAAGGTGTCCGTTCCCTCTTTGAGATAGGTCGTTCCCTCTTTGAGAGCCATCATTCCGTCTTTGAGAGCCATCGTTCCGTCTCGAAGACCCATCGTTCCGTCTTTGAGAGCCATCGTTCCCTCTTTGAGAGCCATTGTTCCTAATCAGAGAGTCTCCGTTCCCTCTTTGAGCGAGGTCGTTGCCGCTTTCAGTGAGGTTGTTCGCTCTCTGAGCGAGATTTTTCCGGCCAAAAACGCTACTCCGGCCTTTTGAGAGCCGCCGGAAGCATCTGCGGACGCCCGTTTTTCGACCGGAAACCGAATTTTCAGGCTTTTTACGCCGGATTGCAGTAAGATGGCCGCAAAACCACAGGCGCACGGTTTGAAACAATCGGAGTTTATGCGCCCGCGCGTCTTTCGACCGGTTAACTTAATCAACGGAGAATCTTTGATGAGACGAAGAAACCACCTCTTCGCTTGCGCGCTGCTGTTGGCGCTCGCGGCGGCCACGCCCGTGCTCGCGCAACGCGACCGGCTGAACGTCGAACAGTTTCTCGACTGGGAATACGTCGCCAACCCGCAAATCTCGCCCGACGGCGCGCAGGTCGTCTATACGCGCCGCTGGACGGATAAGGTCAACGACAAGTACGAAGACGAAATCTGGATCGTGGATGCCGACGGCGGGCGCAATCGTTTCTACGCCAAAGGCTCGCAGGCCACTTGGTCGCCCGACGGACGGCGCGTCGCCTACGTCGCGCCGGGTCAACCCGCGGGCGCGCAAATCTTCGTCAAGTGGACGGATGCTCCCGGCGAGACGCAACTCACACGCCTCGAACGCTCCCCGTCCAACATCGCTTGGTCGCCCGACGGGCGACACATCGCCTTTAACATGAACGTGCCCGGCAACCCGAATCTGAAAATCAAGATGCCGGAGCGACCCGCGGGCGCGAAGTGGGTGGACGCGCCGCGCGTCGTCGAGCGTCTGAACTATCGCAACGACGGGTCGGGCTGGCGTCCCGAAGGATTCAGTCACATCTTCGTCATCTCCGACGAAGGCGGCACGCCGCGACAACTCACGGACGGCGACTACCAGCACGGCGCTCCCGAATGGATGCGCGACTCTCAGTCAATCGTCTTTAGCGGCGTGCGCAAGGACAACGCCGAATACCTGCGCGGCGGCGCGGACATCTACGTCGTCTCTCTGACGGGCGGCCCTCTTCGCCAACTCACAGACCGCGACGGCCCCGACCAGAACCCGACCGTCTCGCCCGACGGCAGGCTCATCGCCTACGCGGGGAACGACCAGAACGACAACACCTACAACGTCACGCATCTTTACTTGATGAACGCCGACGGCTCGAACAAGCGAGCGCTCGCCGCCGACTTCGACCGCTCCCCCTCCGGCCTCATCTGGGCCGAAGACGGAAGCGGCATCTACTTCATGGCCGAAGATAAGGGCACGCAGAATTTATGGTTCAAGTCCGTGGGCGGCGAACAGCCGCGGCAGTTGACCGACGGCGTGCAAATCTTGAACGTCACTTCGATGAGCCGCAAAGGTCTCGCCGTCGCCACGCGCACGCGCGCCGACTCGCCGACAGAGATCGGCATCTTCGTCCCCGGCAAGCCGCAGACGGCGCGCAAGCTCGTCTCCGTCAACGACGACGTGCTCGCGGGCCGCAAGCTCGGCGCGGTCGAGGAAATCTGGTACGACTCCGTGGGCGGCATGAAGATTCAAGGCTGGATCGTCAAGCCGCCCGACTTCGACGCGACGAAAAAATACCCGCTCATCCTCTACATTCACGGCGGCCCGCACTCGATGTACGGCACGGGCTTCAACTTCGAGTTTCAGAACCACGCCGCCAACGGCTACGTCGTGCTCTACACGAACCCGCGCGGCTCGACCGGCTACGGCCAACTGTTCGGCAACGCCATCAACAACAACTATCCCGGCGATGATTACACAGACCTCATGCGCGGCGTGGACGAACTCCTGAAACGCGGCTACATAGACGAGCGTAACCTCTTCGTCACGGGCGGATCGGGCGGCGGCGTCTTAACCACTTGGATCGTCGGCCACACAGACCGCTTCGCCGCTGCCGTCGCCATGAAGCCCGTCGTCAACTGGTATTCCTTCGTCGGTACGACCGACTCGTCCGATTGGTACTACAACTTCAAAAAACTGCCTTGGGAGGACGCCGAGGAACACCTGCGACGCTCGCCCATCGCCTACGTCGGCAACGTCAAGACGCCGACCATGCTGCTGGTCGGCGAACTCGACCTGCGCACGCCGCTTGAGCAGACGGAGCAATACTACCGCGCCCTCAAGCTTCGCAAAATAGACACGGCGATGGTGCGCCTCGCCGACGAATACCACGGCTTCAACGCCGATTTCACCCTTCGCCATCCCTCCAACCGCATCTCGCAAATGCTCTTCCTGCGCGAGTGGTTCAGCAAGCATCAAAGGAAATAATGTTGAATTTCTTCTCCGAATTGCGGTAAATAATTCTCATGACAAGACGAACTGCCTCACCGAAGCCTGTCAGACGCGCGGTTAACCGGAGAGCAAAGAAAACTGCCGCGCGCAATGCGAAGCAACAACCAACCGATCCCTCCGCATACATGGTCTTTATAAGTCACTCGTCTAAAGAGAAATGGATTGCCGGACAGCTTTCAAAGGAAATCATGGCTCTTGGCGCGGAGACTTGGCTCGACCTTAAAGATATGCGAGGCGGCGACGAAATTCGTCGTTCGATCAAGCGCGGAATTCGTGCATCGCAGGAAGCAATCGTGCTGCTCTCGGCAAACAGCATCACTTCACAGTGGGTGATTTATGAGGTTGCTATTGCAGATGGACAGGGTAAACGCATAACTTCCATTCTTAATAACCTCGACCCCGACAAATCGCTGGCCCCGTTGCAGGGCATCAAGGCGCTTGATCTTAACGACTTTGACCAGTTCTTGTTAGAATTAACGGGACGAATCAAAAAACGTCTGGACAAGTTGCGAAAGGCAGTCTCATGAGTTATCGAGTATATATTAGCCACTCAACTAAAGATTCGGAATTAGGGAAAGACCTTGCACGCAGACTTAGTGAGGCGGGTGTCAAGGCGCAGGGTATTACCAACATTGCCGAGACCAACGAAGCAGCGTCGAATTGGAGAAGAATGATTCTCATGCTCATGCAAAATTCCGACGAGGTTATCGTGCTTCTAACAGATAACTCAGTTGATAGCGGATGGGTGAAGTACGAGATGGGGATAGCCGACTCGCTTGATAAGCGATTGACTCCGGTTGTAGTGAACGATGGCGTCGAACAAAAGATGCCCATGGTCGGGAAAAACTTTATCAAATACGCAGACCTGCCGAAGTACATCGCTTCATTGAAAAAGCGCGCGAAGGCGGCCTGATTAACGACGATTATTTAGAGGACTAAGATAAATCGTCAGGCTCATCTACGCCCATATTTCAACCCACCCCAACTACGAAGCTATACGGAACAAAATGTTTATGCATAGCTTCGTCTCTTTCAATCTAAGGAGCTAGTTGATGGAACTCGGACTCGGCGGGCGTGTGGCGTTGGTCGCGGCGGCGAGCAGCGGGATCGGTTATGCGGCGGCGCTTGAGTTGGCGCGTGAAGGTGCGCGAGTCTTTCTCTGCTCGCGCGATGAGGGACGCGCGAGGGCGGCGGCGGAGAAGATAAAGGCGGAGACGGGCGCGGCGGATGTCGCTGGGATGGTCGCGGACGTGACGAGCGATGAGGATATGGAACGCTTCGTCAACACGGCGCGGGAAGCGGCGGGCCGCGTGGATGTCTGCGTGACGAATGCGGGTGGCTCGCCTTCTTCGACTTTTGATGGGACGGATTTGGAGATGTATCGCCGCGCCTTCGAGTTGAATGCGCTCTCGGCGATTCGCCTCGCGCGGCTCGTCGTACCAATGATGCGCGAGCGCCGTTGGGGGCGCATCGTCAACGTCACGTCCGTCTCCGTCAAGCAACCGATAGCAGGACTGCTGCTCTCGAACACCGTGCGCGCAGGACTGACCGGCTGGGCCAAGTCGCTCTCGACGGAAGTCGCCGCCGACGGCGTGACCGTCAACAACGTCGCGCCGGGATGGACGCTGACGGAGCATC
>JBAVPI010000013.1:0-4627 GCA_049692915.1 Pyrinomonadaceae bacterium | reverse complement strand
CGTCCCAGCGTTCGTGATGATGCTGTGTCCGGATGCGCAGTTCCGCCGGAAGGTTGAAATAGGACGCGAGGAGCGCCCCGAAATTCGGATGCAAGTGCAGGATGAAACGTTCTGTGCGCGTCGGGCGGCGCGGCTTGTTGAGAATAATTTCGGGCACCATGAGCTTGCCGATGTCGTGCATCATGGCGGCGGATGAAAGCTGCTTTAAGCGCGTGTCGTCGAAGCCGAGCGCGCGGCCCGCGGCGCGCGACAGGCGAGCGACGCGCACGCAATGATCGTAAGTTGACGGGCGCGTCTGCCTGAGACGGCTGACGAGTGCGTGCAGGCCGTCGTTTTTGTGTCGCAGACCCGTTCTCTTCAGCCGCGCGCAGAGTTGTTGCAGATGACCGGCCCAACCGGAGTTCACGAGTTGAATCGTGGCCGCGCCGTTCAAGTCAGCCGACAACTCTTCACGCATGAGCAGCATTCTTGACATCTGGCATTAACCTTTCATCAAACCGGACTTAATGAGTCGCTCAGTCGAGATACTCACCGGTCATCATTTCCCGATCCTTGAAAATGGGGGTTGCAACAGACATCGCTTGAAAAGCATTTGCCATGCCATGTTTCGCGCGTGAAATGTGCGCCTTCGCACGTCAACTTTAAGGGGGCGCGTGGGCGGACGAGAGCGTTGCCCGAAGGATGTTGAAAACTTCACTTGGACGCCCGGCCTTGAGTTTTTAGTTGAACTCTTAGCCCGTCTTCAACCGTGCTGCGTGTCTCTTGCACGGCACGGCGAGCCACGATGCTTATACGATATCGTGTCCGAAGACCGCCTTTACGTCGCGCCCGATGTACGAACAGACGAGCGGGAATACTGTGCTAAACTCGCGTGGGGTATCGCTTGAGGCAGGCCGCCGTGCGGACAACGAAGATGAGTGAGACCGACAAGAAACAGAAGAAGAGTTATAACGAGGATGTCGAGACGGCGCTGCTCGACGCCGAGTTGTTCGTCAAGTACAGGGCCGCGCACCGCGCCGTCGAGCGTCTGCAAGAGGCCATCGCGCACCACCCGCGCTCAATCCCTCTGCGCGAGAAGTTGCGCGAGGTGACGGTCGCGCACGACCAGCCCGAAGAGGCCGCGCGGCAATGTCTGGCGCTGGCGAAACTCTACATCGAGCGCGAAAATTTCGAGGGCGCGCACGAACGCCTGCTCGAAGCCAAGCACATAGACCCGCGCATCAACATCGCGCCCGGCCTCGAAGCGATTCGACGCGCGCGCCGCCCGGATTTACAGGCACACGCCGCACAGTACGTGCCGCCCGTCGCCGCGCCGCAACGTCATATCACGTTCGCGGGCGACCTCTCCACCGTCACCATCTTCGACGCAATTCAGGTACTGGAAAACTCACGTCTGACGGGCGCGCTCGTCGTCGAAGACACGGAACGGCGCGGGCGTGTGCTCTTCAACGAGGGGCGCATCGTCGGGGCCGAGTGCGGAGACGCGCTGGCGCACGACGCTTTTCGTCTCGTCGTCGAAATCACGAGCGGGTCTTTCGATTTCGAGCGGGCGGCGGACGAATTCCCAATCACGATTAACGCCCCCAGCAACACCAACCTGCTCCTCGACACGCTGCGCCAACTCGACGAAGAGAAAGAACAGAACGATGTGGAAAGAAGTGATGACCAATGAGCGAAGACTTGAAGTGACGAGTACTTGAAGTGACGAGTAATGAGCGACGAGCTAAAGCATAGTCGCCGGCTCATCGCTTCTTCCGAGTCAGTCTAAAAGGACGCGGGCGCGGAGCGATTCGGCGAGTTCGAGCGCGGCGAGGAGCCGGAGGAATTGTTGATAGTTGCGGCTGCGCGCCTGTATGCGCTCGCGCTCGGCGGCGGAAACGTCGTTGCGGAGGATGAGATCGAGAAAGTCGTAGTAGTCGGCGGTGGCGGCGAGCGGGAGTTCACGCGTGTAGGTCGTGCGCTCGGCGTCCTTCGAGGTAAAGCCCGCGAGCGCGTCGAAGAGGTTGTCGGTCGTCAGGTGCGCGGCCTCGCGCGCGAGCCTGATGGGCAGCCGAAGCTCGAAGAAGCGCAGGCCGTCGGGCGTCGTGACGCTCCGCAGTGATTTCGTGCCTTCGCCGTCGAAGGGCGAATCCTTGTCGAGGAGAATGCGCAGCAGGCGCGGCTGGTCGGCTTCGTCAATCGTATCGAGCGAAAGTTGCACGCGGTCTGCGAGGAACTTTTCAAACTGCGCCTCGACGGGATAGGTGATGCGGCCCAGACATCCGACCGGCTCGCCCTCGCCCGCCGCGTCGCGCGGCAGCGAGGCGGGACACTTCAGACAGATTAGCGTCTCCTCCTGCATGCGCTCGATCTCGCCGCCCGCGCGTTCGACGAAGCGCAGCTTTTCTTCCGTCGGCGCGGCGCGCTCGCCCGTCGTCAGGCGCGTATGAATGCTGGCGAGGCGACCCCACGCGCGCAGGTGTTCCTCGGCGTAACGTGCGCGCAACTGGCAAGGATATTCGATGGCAAATTCTAAGGACAAACTTCTCTCCGATGGAAATAAAACTTCGCCGAAAGCGCGCTTGAGCGTGCGCGAAGTGGCGCGAAAAGTATAATAACAGAGTTTGGAAGTGCGATGTCAGCGGGCGCGCGCGAGCCGGAAAAAGCTCGCCGAAACAGAGTGCGGCGTGGCCTTTCGGTCACTCGCCGTTGAAGCTTGAACCCTTCAACGGGTCAGAAAATTGTCAATCCGTTCGGAGTCTTGAAACGCAATGGTCGCAGCCCGTTATCCGCCGGGGCCGAAGAAGAAATTGTTGGGCAACATCTTCGCCTTTCGTCGCGACCCGCTGGAATTTCTGACGCGGCTGGCGCGCGACTACGGCGACATCACGCACTTCAAGATCGGGCCGAACGATTTTTATTTCCTCAACCATCCCGACCTGATCCGCGACGTGCTCGTCACGAACCACGACAAGTTTCACAAGGGACGCGCGCTGCAACGCGCGAAGCGTCTGCTCGGCGAAGGGCTGTTGACGAGCGAGGGCGAGCATTATCGTCGCCAGCGTCGTCTCGCGCAGCCGGCATTTCATCGCGCGCGCGTCGCCTCTTACGGCGAGGCGATGACGGCGCTCGCGGATCACAACACCGCGCGCTGGCGCGACTCTCAGACGCTCGACATCTCAGCCGAGATGACGCGCTTGACGCTCGCCATTGTCGGCAAAACGCTCTTTGACGCAGACGTTGAATCGGACGCCGACGAGGTGGGCGAGGCGCTCACGGAAGTGATGGAACTGTTCGGCTACCTGATGCTGCCTTACGCGGAGATTCTGGAGAAACTGCCGCTTCCGGCGAAGCGTCGTTTCCAGAGGGCGCGCGCGCGGCTCGACGCGATTATCTACCGCATCGTTGACGAACGGCGCGCGAGTGGCGTGGATCGCGGCGACCTGCTCTCGATGCTGCTGCTCGCGGAGGACGCGGAGGGCGACGGCGGCGGGATGTCGAACGAGGCCGTGCGCGACGAAGCGATGACGCTCTTTCTCGCCGGTCACGAGACGACGGCCAACGCCCTCACGTGGGTCTGGTATCTGCTCGCGCAGAACGGGGAAGTCGAAGCGCGACTTCATGCAGAACTCGACCGCGTGCTCGAAGATGGAAAGACACCGACGGCGGAAGATTTGCCGCGCCTCGCTTACACGGAGATGGTCGTCGCCGAATCGCTCCGACTCTACCCGCCCGCGTGGGCCGTCGGTCGCCTCGCCGTCAAAGATTACGAAGTGGGCGGCTACCATATTCCGAAAGGTGGACTCGTGCTCGTCAGCCAGTACGTCATGCAACGCGACGCGCGCTACTTCCCCGAACCCGAACGCTTCGACCCTGAACGCTTCCGCCCGGCGGCGAAAGAGTCGCGACCGCAGTTCGCCTATTTCCCGTTCGGCGGCGGCCCGCGCCGCTGCATCGGCGAGAGCTTCGCGTGGATGGAAGCGACGCTTTTAGTCGCGACCATCGCCCGTCGCTGGCGCATGCGCCTCGTCCCCGGTCATAAGGTCGAACTCTCCCCGCGCATCACTCTGCGCCCCGGCAAGGGAGGCGTGTTGATGACGTTGGAAAAGAGACGTTGAAGAATCGTCGGGCGATGATTGACGAGTGATGATTGACGAATGATGATTGACGAATGAAGAAGTGTCGTCGGCGACAGGTGATGGGCTAAAGCATTCTGGCTAATGTCCCGGCATGATGGCGCTCGCCGGACAATCGTCGCTCGCCAGTGCTTTTGTTAGTTGGTAATCTCTGGTTGTTTCGTCAAAGGTGCGTGCTCCGGCCCTCTGTCCGCCTGCGGTGTCGGATGGGGGCGCAGGGCAAAGGAGGTCGGCATTGAGCATCCCGCAGGACTTGTTGGACATACTGGTGTGCCCGGCGTGCAAGGGCAAGGTGGAGTTGAAGCCGGACGAAAGCGCGCTCAAATGCGTCGAGTGCCGGCGCGTCTATCCCGTCAAGAACGGCATCCCGGCGATGGTCGTCGAAGAGGCCACAATCGAAGATGAAGAGCCTCGGCCGGAGAAGTGAGGACAGCGCCCCGCGCCCGTTGGCGAAGACGCGCGATCAAGGCATGAGCGCGCCCGGTGCGACAGTGCCGCGCCCGCTCGCGCCC
>JBAVPI010000012.1:0-1531 GCA_049692915.1 Pyrinomonadaceae bacterium | reverse complement strand
GTGCGGCAGACTCTTTTCCACCTCCACGCCGCCGACCACGAACGAGCCGGAATTTTCCTGTCGCTGGTCAACGAGCGAGAGACCGACTTTGAGGCCCGCGCCCTCGAAGTTCTTGACGGCCCGCGCCGTGTAAACAGCCGACGACATACCGTCGGCGCGGTGCTCATAGGTGACGACGACCTGCACGAGGTTGAGCGCGAAGTCGAACGTCGAGATGGGGCGGAGGAAGAACAATTCGCCGCTCGCCGGGTCGAGGTTGTAGTCAACCGAGCGGATCAGCGTCTCGCGCGAGAGAATCACTTCCGGGTTACGCCGGTCGCGGACTTCGAGCGCGACCGTCTCCGAGCCTTGCAGAATTTCGGCGTGCGAGAGGCGCGCGAGTTGGAGTCCGCCGCCGGGAAAGATGTCGCGCGCGAACGACGTGTCGGGACGCGCGCCGGTGACGGTCACGTAATCGCCGCTCGCATTCTCGGCGTGGAGCTTGATGCCGGTGAGCTTGCGCGAATAAGAGGCGAGGCCCGCGTTCTGGTTATCCGTCTCGAAGTCGCCGAAGAGAAAATAGGAGCGCCCGTGGTCAATGCGCGCGTAGAGTTTCGAGTTCGATTGCGCGTCCTCGAAACGCAGGGACGAATCGCCGAAGAGCGGGTAAGCGCGGTCGAGCGGGTCGAGTTGGAAGAGGCGGTCGCGCCCGCCCGCGCGGTTGAGAGCGCGGTTGCTGTCGTAGGAGAGCGTCAGCAAATTCGAGCCGAGGAACTGCCCACGGTAAAAGAAGGCGAGACGGCTGTGTGTGCTGCGTTCGTCGTCGTGCAGGGACAACTCCGGCGCGGCGCGTCCGACGGACATTTCCGCCAGCCCGACGAGAATCGAAGGCCGCACTTCCGCCGTCACGCGCACCTCTTTGCGCACGTCTATCACGCCGGTCGTCGCGTGAATCTCAAGCGCGCCCGGCGTGTTGTCCGCGACGAGACGCAACGTCGCTTCGCCGCCGACGAGTTGAACAATCTGTTGGCGCGCGCTGTTCGCGCCGCCCTCAATCATCTCGCCTTCAACGTGACTTTCGCCCGCGCCCTGCTGCTGCATGTTGACGGCGCTCGCTTCAACGCCGCGCAGCAGTTGTCCTGCGGAAACTTCAATCGCGACCGACGAATCCTCAGCCGGATGATTCCATTGATCGAAGGCGAGCACGCGCAAGGTCGCAGAGTCGCGCCCGCCAGCGGAGAGTTCCGCCCTGTCGGAGACGATCTCAAGGCGCTTCGCAGGGCCGCGCCCGTAGGCGACGACTTCCATTGATTCGCCAGCCGCGCCCGTAGGGCTGACGGCGGTCACTTTAATTTTATTCGGGCCGGGCAGGATGTTGAGGCCGACGAAGGTGAACGTCGCCAGTTCGTTTCGATGGTCAACCCGTCGCTCGCCGATCTTTGATTCGGAGACGCGCTGCCCGCCGACTTCAAGCGAGACCGTCCAAGCGGCGTTGACGCGCGCCGCGACTTCGAGCGCCGCCCCGCCCACGATCTCGTCCGTGCGCGGCGAG
>JBAVPI010000011.1:0-2691 GCA_049692915.1 Pyrinomonadaceae bacterium | reverse complement strand
CACCTCCTCCGGCTTCACGCCCGCCACCGCCAATGCTTCGGCGATGACTGCGGCCTGCCCCGTCACGCTCGGCGCGGTGTAGCCCACCTTGCGCGCCCCGTCGTTGTTGATGGCCGTGCCGCGAATGACGGCTCGAATGTGGTCGCCGTCAGCCATAGCCCGCTCAAGCGGTTTGAGGAGGAGGACGCCCGCACCGCTGCCGAAGATGGTGCCGGAGGCGTGGCGGTCGAAGGCGCGGCAGTGACCGTCGGGAGAGAGCGGGCCGCCGGGCTGATACCAGTAGCCGACGCGATGAGGCAGGCGGAGAGAGACGGCCCCGGCGAGGGCGGCATCGCACTCGCCTGCGAGGAGGCTCTGGCAGGCGAGGTGGAGAGCGACGAGGGAGGTGGAGCAGGCTGTTGAGACGGTGAGGGCGGGGCCGTGGAGGTCGAGTTTGTAGGCGACGCGCGTGGCGAGAAAGTCTCGCTCGTTGCCGAGCCACGCCTGCGTCCCGCTCCCTTCCTCAAACCCGTCGAGGGCCGGCAGAAGATTCTCGACGAGGTAACGGTTGAGGCCCGCTCCGGCGAACACTCCCACGCTCCCTCCCATCCGTCCCGCCCCGCCGTATCCTCCGCTCTCCAACGCCTCCCATGCGCTCTCCAGAAACACTCTCTGCTGCGGATCCATCAACGCCGCCTCCCGCGGGCTGACTCCGAAGAAGGAGGCGTCGAATCGCTCCACGCCCTCAAGCGGAGAGGCGCACCGCACGTAGCGAGGGTCTGAGAGCGTGGCCGGGGAGACGCCCGCGGCGAGCAGTTCTTCATCCGAGAGGGTGACTATGGACTCGACGCCCGTGCGCAGGTTGTGCCAGAACTGAGCGGGAGTGGAAGCGTCGGGAAAGCGCAGCGCCATCCCGATTATCGCCACCGCCGCTTCGTAAGATTGATCGAGGTTGTTCATCGGAGATTCAACGAAGCTACTCATCGCGTGAGACCTCCATCTCTCGCGCCGCTTGTCGCCTGCCACGAAAGTTCTTCATCCTACTCATAGAGTCGCGACGCGATTGCGCGGGGTTATGGTCTAACTGCTGCTGCGCTCCTTGCTCGTCGGGGTCGGCGGCGAGGTATTCGGACAGCGCGGCGATTGTCGGATGTTTGAATAGCTCGACCATCGAGAGGTCGCGACCGAGGCCGTTGCGCAAACGGGCATAGGCCGCCAGCAGGAGCAGCGAGTGGCCGCCGAGATCGAAAAAGTTATCGTGGATGCCGACCTTCGGAAGGGCCAGCACCTCGCGCCAGACCTGCGTGATGCAGCGCTCGATCTCGGTGCGCGGAGCGACGTAGGGCAAAGCTGCGGTTTCCGTCTCCGCACCGACCGCGGGCAATCTCTGACGGTCAATCTTCCCGTTCGGCGTAAGCGGCAGTTGTTCGAGGAAGAGGAAAGTGTGCGGCAGCATATAGACCGGCAGCCGCTCCTGTAAAAAGTCGCGGAGATGCCGTGCCGTCAAAACCGGGCCAGCCGCCGCGACCACGTAGGCGGCCAACTGCTTTTCGCCGACGCGACTCTCGCGCACCGTCACGACGGCCTCGCGCACGGACGGATGACGCCTCAGCGCAACCTCGATCTCGCCCAACTCGATGCGGAAGCCGCGCAGCTTCACCTGATGGTCACGACGACCGAGGAACTCCAGACGACCGTCGGCGAGCCGCCGTGCCAAGTCGCCCGTCCGGTACAGCCGCCCGCCCGGAAGTTCGCTCAGCGGGTCTGGGATAAACCGCTCGGCTGTCAGTTCGGGCCGGTGCAGATAGCCGCGCGCAAGCCCGTCGCCGCCGAGGTGAATTTCGCCGACGACGCCGACGGGGACGAGCCGCCCCGCTTGGTCGAGCAGGTGTGCTTGCGTGCCCGCGACGGGCCGACCGATGGGAGGTGTCTCATCGGACTCTTTTTCGAGCAGGGCGAAAGTCGAATAGGTCGTGTCTTCCGAAGGCCCGTAGAGATTGTAGAGGCGGCGCACGCCGGGTTGCTCGTAAGCCTGTTGCACCAGCCTGTGCGGCAAAGGCTCGCCCGCCAGATTGACCGTCCGCACCGAACGGGGCAGCCCGCCGAGTTTGAGCAGTTCTCCGAGCACGCTCGGAACCGTGTTGAGCAGCGTGACAGCCGAAGCCGCGGGCAGGCTCGGCAGCGACAGTCCCGTTTGCGCCATGATGATTGTTCCGCCGCAGCACAGTGGGACGATCAACTCGAAGATCGAGAGATCGAAGCAGATCGAGGTCGAGGCGAGCACCTGCTCCTTCGCCTGCGACTCGAAGACGCTGTCGGCCCACCGCAGGAATCTGAACGCTTGCCGGTGCTCGATGGCCGTCCCCTTCGGCGTGCCCGTCGAACCGGAGGTGTAGATGACGTAAGCGAGGTTTGCGCCACGCGCCCCCGCATCAACCGTCGCGACCCCGCGCACACGCGCCGCCCCGTCCTGCCCGTCCATCACATGAACGACCGGCACGCCAGCCGCTTCCGCCAACGTCGAGAGCGAAGGCTCGGTCAGCAGCAACTGCGCACGCGAATCCGTGAGCATGAAGCTCAGGCGCTCGCGCGGGTAGTCGGGATCAAGCGGCACGTAAGCCGCGCCGGACTTAAGCACGCCGAGCAGCCCGACGACCATCTCCAGCGAGCGGCGCAGGCAGACGCCGACCGTCGTCTCCGGCCCCGCACCGA
>JBAVPI010000010.1:0-3087 GCA_049692915.1 Pyrinomonadaceae bacterium | reverse complement strand
GACGTGGGGGGCGTGACCATCAGTCTCGGCGTCGCCGCGTGCCCGGCTCACGCGCGGACGGAACGAGAACTTTTCGCGGCGAGTGATGCCGCGCTCTATCGCGCCAAGCGAGCGGGGCGAAATCGCTCGCTCACGCCCGACGAGGCGGTGGTTGAGGGCGTGCAGGAAGTCGCGGCTTCAGCCGTCTGCGAGCTTGATTGACGCATGTTGAGTCGGAACTTTCGGGGGATTGGACGATGACGCACAGACAGGGGGCGGTCGAGCCTGACGAGCGCGGGCACTGGGGAGCATACGGCGGGCGCTACGTGCCGGAAACATTGATGGCCCCGCTCGAAGAATTGACCGCCGCTTACGAAGCGGCGCGCGCCGATCAAGGATTTCAAGACAAATTCGCCTCGCTGTTGCGCGACTATTCCGGTCGCCCGACGCCGCTTTTCCAAGCCGCGCGGCTGACTGAACTCGCGTGCGGCGCGCGCATCTTCCTCAAACGCGAAGACCTCTCGCACACCGGCTCGCACAAAATCAACAACGCGCTCGGACAGGTGCTGCTCGCGCGCCGGATGAATAAGAGCCGCATCATCGCGGAGACGGGTGCGGGCCAGCACGGTGTTGCGACGGCCACGGTCTGCGCGCTGTTCGGTCTCAAGTGTGTCGTTTACATGGGGACGGAGGACGTGCGGCGGCAACGTCTGAACGTCTTTCGCATGCGACTGCTCGGCGCGGAGGTGCGCGAGGTTGACGCCGGTTCGCGCACACTCAAGGACGCCATCAACGAGGCGTTGCGCGACTGGGTAACGAACGTCTCCGACACTTATTACCTGCTCGGCAGCGCGCTCGGCCCGCACCCGTACCCGCTCATGGTGCGCGACTTTCAGAGCGTCATCGGGCGCGAGGCGAGAGAGCAATTTCTGGCGCGGGAAGGGCACTTGCCGGATGCGCTCGTCGCCTGCGTCGGCGGCGGGTCAAACTCCATCGGACTCTTCTACCCGTTTCTCGGCGACGAAGAGGTGCGGATGATCGGCGTCGAAGCGGGAGGCACAGGGAGTGATTTGGGACAGCACGCCACGCGCTTCAACGTTGACGGCGGAGGGCGTCCCGGCGTCTTGCAGGGAACGTTGAGTTACGTGCTACAGGACGAGCGCGGGCAGATCGCTTCGACGCATTCCATCTCAGCCGGTCTGGATTATCCATCCATAGGCCCGGAGCATGCTTTTCTACACGACTCCGGCCGCGTCGAATACGTCTCCGCTTCGGATGACGAAGCGCTCAAAGCCTTTCAACTTATCTCGCAACACGAAGGCATCATCCCCGCGCTCGAATCCGCTCACGCAGTGGCGCACGCTTTGCATCTGGCGCGCGAGATGAAGCCCCAACAGTCAATCATCGTGAATCTATCGGGGCGCGGCGACAAGGATGTGGACACGGTCGCCGCACTACTCAAGGGTGAGTCGCTTTGAATCGCATCGGCGAAACGTTCGCGCGCCTGCGCCGTGAAGGGCGGCGCGGCTTCATCCCCTTCATCACGGCGGGCGACCCCGACCTCGAAACGACGCGTGCGCTGATTTTGGAACTGGCACGAAGCGGCGCGAGCGTTATCGAGCTTGGTGTGCCGTTCAGCGATCCCGTCGCTGACGGCCCCGTCATTCAACGCGCATCGGAGCGGGCGTTGCGCCATCACATCGGCGTCGCTGACGTGCTGGCCGTCGTCGCCGAAGTGCGACGCGAGACGGACGTGCCCGTCGTGCTTTTCAGTTACTTCAACCCTTTGATGCAGTTCGGCGTCGAGCGTCTTGCGACGGAGGCGGCACGCGCCGGTGTGGACGGCGTGCTGGTGACTGACCTCGTCCCGGAAGAGTCCGGCGAGTTTACGTCCGCGCTCGCCGCGCACGAATTGGATCAAATTTTTCTCGTTGCGCCGACAACTTCCGAAGCACGTCTGGAGATGGTCGCCGGGTTGTCGCGCGGTTTCATCTATGCGGTCTCGCGCGCGGGCGTGACGGGCGCGCGCACGGACTTGAGCGTCGAAGCAGAGAAGCTTGTGGGACGTGTGCGTCAAGTTTCCGGATTGCCCGTCGCCGTCGGTTTCGGCGTCTCGACAAGCGCGCACGTGGCCGATGTCTGGCGCTACGCGGACGCGGCGGTGGTCGGCTCCGCCCTCGTGTCCGAGATCGAGAAGCATCACGGTTCATCAGACCTCGTGACACGCGTCGGGACATTCGCGCGCGCGCTTTTGCCTTAGTCGAAAATTTCACCCCGCGCGCTCGACTTCATCACCGGCGCTGTCGTATATTGTCGCCGCTCAATGAGAGGTTCTGTGGCCTCACTTTCTTTCAGGTGAAAAAAAGGCACTTATCCCTTGACTGTAGGTAAAACTTCGGCTATACTTCTCTTGTTGAAGGAGATAGCCGATGAAATCCGACAAGCCCAAACTTCCAAAATTCACACTCCGCGACTTTGAGAAGCAGTTTCCCGACGATGATGCTTGCCTTGAATGGCTGAAAGATTATCTCTATCCGAACGGTATCTTTTGCCAAACGTGCGAGCGCGTCACGAAGCATCACAAGGTAGCCTCTCGCAAGTCTTATTCGTGCGACTACTGCGGGCATCACGTTCACCCTACCGCCGATACTATCTATCACAAGTCTTCTACGCCTCTTCGTCTTTGGTTCTACGCCGTCTATCTCATGGCCTCTACCTGTTGCGGCATCGCCGCGAAGCAGTTGGAGCGCGAGTTGGGCGTGACCTATAAGACGGCGTGGAGAATGTTCAAACAGATTCGCTCCATGTTGGAGCAGGGCGATGCTTCCAAGTTGTCGGGTAAGGTGGAAGTTGACGAGACTTATGTTGGCGGCAAGCCGCGCTACAAGAGTCCGACGAACGGACGCGGACGCGCCGCCAAAAAGACTATCGTTGTCGGAGCGGTGGAGCGTGGCGGGCGTGCGGTGACACAGATAGTTGAAGATACGAAAGGGAAGACTTTGCTTCCGTTCATTCGTGAGACCGTCCGAAATGATGCCGCCGTTTACACCGACGAGCATCATGGCTACTGGTCTGTCAGATATAACGGCTACTTGCATCACACGATTC
>JBAVPI010000009.1:0-2181 GCA_049692915.1 Pyrinomonadaceae bacterium | reverse complement strand
CATCTTCGGCGGCTCGCAGGGCGCGCGCGCCGTCAATCTCGCGATGGTCGCGGCGCTCCCGCATCTCGCGTCGCACCGCGACCGTTTGCGCATCACGCATCAGACGGGGAAGTCCGATTTCGAGAGTGTGCTAGAAGGCTACCGCGCCGCCGGGTGGGAGGAACACGCCGACGTGCGCGAGTACATAGACGAGATGACGCGGGCCTTCGCATCGGCTGATTTAATCGTCTCGCGCGCCGGGGCGACGACGAGTTTCGAGTTGATGGCGGCGGGCAAGGCGGCGTTGATGGTTCCGCTGCCCGGTCAACTCGAACAGCGACGGAATGCGGAGGTGTTGGAGGAGGCGGGCGCGGCTCGGATGATTTTGCAGAACGAACTGACGGGCGAACGACTCGCGCAAGAGATCGGCACGCTCGTCAACGAACCCGAACGCGTCACGCGCATGGAAGAGGCGAGCCGCAAACTCGCGCGCGGCGACGCGGCGGCAGCGACAGTCGAGATGATGGAAAAATTGGTGGGAGGTCGAAAGTAGGAGGTCGGAGGTCAGTGAAAACGCCTTCGCCTTCAACTGACACTCAGCCTCTGATCTCTGAGCACTTTTGCTTTGATATGTTCAGGCGCATTCAACAGGTTCATTTTGTAGGCATCGGCGGTGTCGGCATGTCCGGGATCGCCGAGGTGCTGGTCAACATGGGCTTCCGCGTGTCGGGTTCCGACCTGCGGCGTTCGGGCGCGACGGAGCGTCTGGAAGGGTTGGGCGTCAAGGTCTTTGAAGGGCATGCGGCGGATCACATCGGAGGGGCGCACGTCGTCGTCTGCTCGTCTGCGGTGCGCGACGATAATCCTGAGATCGTCGAAGCGCGGCATCATTCCGTCCCCGTCATCGCGCGCGCGGAGATGCTCGCCGAGTTGATGCGACTGAAACCGCACACCGTCGCCGTCGCCGGTTCGCACGGCAAGACGACGACGACTTCGATGATCGCGACGATTCTCGCGCACGCCGGATTAGACCCGACGGTCGTGGTCGGCGGCGTCGTCGGCGCGATAGGGTCGAACGCGCGTCTCGGCAAAAGCGATTTGATGGTGGTCGAGGCCGACGAGAGCGACCGCTCGTTCCTGATGCTGACGCCGACGTTTGCCGTCGTGACGAACATTGACCGCGAGCACATGGATCATTACACGGACATGACGGACGTGAGGAAATGTTTCGCGGACTTCGTTAACAAAGTGCCGTTCTACGGCGCGGCCATACTCTGTCTCGACGATCCGCACGTGCAGGCCGTGATTCCCGAAGTGGAGCGGCGGCGCATCACTTACGGCTTGAGCGCGCAGGCCGATATTTCTGCGCGCGAGGTGCATTACGACAAACAGTTCGGCTCGATCTTTCAAGTGCGGCAGATGGGCGAGCCAATCGGCGAGGTGAGTTTGCATGTGCCGGGCCTGCACAATATTTACAACGCGCTCGCCGCCGTCGCCGTCGGCCTCGAACTCGAAGTTCCGTTCGACGTGGTTGCGAAGGGTCTGTCCATGTTCACGGGCGTCAACCGGCGCTTTCAGTTCAAAGGCGAAGAGGGCGGCGTGCTCGTCGTTGACGACTACGGGCATCACCCGACGGAGGTGCGCGCCACGCTCGTCGCCGCGAAACTCGGTTCGACGGGACGCCGCATGGTCGTCCTCTTCCAGCCGCACCGCTACTCGCGGACGCAGGATCAGATGGACGAATTCGCGCGCTCCTTCAACAACGCCGACGTGTTGATGGTGACGGATATTTATGCGGCGAGCGAAGAGCCGATTGAGGGCGTCACGGCGGAGGCGCTCGTCGCCGTCACACAGCGTTACGGCCACAAGGATGCGCGTCACGTCGGCTCGACGGACGATGCGACGAACGCGCTGCTCGAAGAGGTGCGGGCGGGCGACATGGTCATCACGCTCGGCGCGGGCAATGTGTACAGGGTCGGCGAGCGTTTGATCGAACTCTTGAAGGAGAGGGCCGCCGGTGAGTTGAATGGCTGAGGCCGCTGAAGCAGTCGAGCGTCCGGCGTTCATTCAAGCTTCGACGGGTGATTCGAGATTTCAGGTTCGGACTTTGAAATTGTTTCCGGGGATGACGATGGTGATGGACGAAGTTGAAAACATCACTGAGGATGCGAAGCGCGACGCGCTTGTCGCGGAGATCGCGGC
>JBAVPI010000008.1:0-10019 GCA_049692915.1 Pyrinomonadaceae bacterium | reverse complement strand
CGAGCAGCGCGACGATGCGCACCGCCGGGTTGAGTTCCGTCGTCGCCGCGAGCGCGAGCACCGCGCCCGCCGGAACGCGGATGAAGGTGTGCACGGCGTCCCAGACGGTGTCCACGTAGGGAATCTTGTCCGCCACGAATTCAACGATGTAAAGAAAGAGCGCGACGCCGATAATCCACGGATTGTCGAGCACGTGCAGTCCGCCCGGCAGACGCGTCACAAAGCCGAAGTGCTGCAACAGTCCGAGCACGGCCACCGTCGCGTACAGGTTAATGCCCGAAGTCCACGCCGCGCCGAGTGCCGTGCCGAGAATAGAGATGATGTCCATCGTTAAGAGTGAATGATGCGTGATGAATGATGGATAGAGATGCGACGGCAGCTAACAACCCTCGCCCCTCACCCATCACTCAACCGTTCGCGCTTCATTCGTCCACTCCCTCTTCCTCTTCCGCCGCGCCGTGGCGGTCGGGCCGCTTGATGCCGAACTTGTCGAGGCGATATTGAAGCGTGCGGAACGTGAGGCCGAGAAGTTTGGCGGCCTTCGTGATGTTGTAGTCGGTGCGATCCATCGCCTGCAAAATCAGGTTGCGCTCCACGTCCTCGAACTGCACGCCCTCAGCCGGGAGTTTGAAGCCGCTCTCCGAGACGGGCCGCGATTCCTGCCTGACTTCGAGCGGCAAATCTTCAATCGAGATGTACTCCTCTTCGGCGAGCAGGATGGCACGCTCGATAGCAGACTCAAGTTGCCGGACGTTGCCGGGCCATGCGTAGTCGAGCATCAACTTGCGCGCGTCGGGCGCGAGGCCGCGGATGAGTCGCGACGTGTTGCGCGTGTGCTTGCGCAGAAAGTAGTCGAGCAGGACGGGGATGTCTTCGCGGCGCTCGCGTAGGGGGGGCACGTCAACCGAGAGGACGTTGATGCGATAGTAGAGGTCGTCGCGGAAACGCCCGTCGCCGACCATCGCGCGCAGGTCGCGGTTGGTGGCGGCAACGACGCGCACGTCTATCTTGATGGCACGCGTGCCGCCGACGCGACGTATCTCGCGCTCCTGCAAGGCGCGCAAAAGTTTCGCCTGCATCGAGATGTCGAGTTCGCCGATCTCGTCGAGAAAAAGCGTGCCGTGGTCGGCGACTTCAAACAGCCCTTTTTTCTCGGCGTGCGCGCCGGTGAAGGAGCCTTTCTCGTGGCCGAACAGTTCGCTTTCGAGCAGATTTTCGTTGATGGCGGCGCAGTTGACCGCCTGAAACATCTCAGTGACGCGCGGGCTTTGGCTGTGAATCGCGCGGGCGATCAACTCTTTGCCCGTGCCCGATTCGCCGCGGATGAGGACGGTCGAATTAGAGCGCGCGACTTTCAGAATCATCTTCTTGACGGCCTCCATCTCAGGCGAGGCCGAGATGATCTCCTGATCGAGCGCGTCGAGGCGCGCGAGCGCGCGGCGGATGGTCTCCAAAAGCGTCTCGCGTTCGTAGGGCTTCTCCAGATAATCGAACGCGCCGCGACGCAGGGCCTCTTTCGCCGACTCGATGGAGCCGTGCGCCGTCAGCAGGATGACGATGATGGACGAGTCGAAGGCGAGCAGCTTTTGCAGCAACTCGATACCGTCCATGCCCGTCATCTTGAGGTCGGTGAGCGCGAGGTCGAAGCGATGATCGCGCGCTATTCTCAGCGCCGCCTCGCCCGACGAGGCGGTCGTCACGTCGTAGCCCTCGCCCGACAAAATCTCTTCCAGAATTTCCCGCTGCGGTTTCTCGTCGTCAACGACGAGGATGCTTTTGCGTCCCATTCATTCTCAAATGATGCGCGATGAGCGATGAAGGATGAGTAAAGTCAATTCGTCTTTACCCGTCGTTCATCGCTCATCACATATCACTTCCTCCTCCTGTTGCTGGAAGTTCGACGATGAACGTCGTGCCTTCGCCTTGAGTGCTCTCGACCGAAATCGTGCCGTCGTGCTCTTCGACGGCCTTCCTGACGATGGCGAGGCCGAGGCCCGTGCCCGTCTCTTTGGTCGAAAAATACGGCTCGAAAATTTTGGAGACGTTTTCCGGCGCGATGCCTTCGCCCGTGTCCGAGACACTGACGCGCGTGTGCCCGTCGGCGGATGAAAGTTTGACCGTGAGCCTGCCGCCCCTGCTCTCCATCGCCTGCATGCCGTTAATGATAAGGTTTGTAAAGACCGAACGTAAAGCCTCCCTGTCGCCGACGACCGGAACGAGTTGTCCCACCTCTTCGATGCTCGTCTCGACGCCGCTCTCTTTGGCCTGCGGCTCAACCATGCGGAGCGCGTCCGTCAACACCTCGCGCAAGTCGAGCGCGTGCAGTTCGAGCCGCGTGGGGCGCGTGTATTTGAGAAACTCGGTGATGCGCGTGTTGATGCGCTGCACTTCGGTCTTGAGTTGGGCGGTCAGGCGCTCGACGGAGGCGCGCTTCTGCGGGTCGCTCGGCGCGAGCGAGGTGCGCAGGTGGTCGAGCGTGAGGTTGATGTAGTTGAGCGGGTTGCGTATCTCATGCGCGATGGCCGAGGCGAGCCGCCCGACGACCGCCGAATGTTCCGCCTGCTTGATCTGCACTTCGAGTTCGCGCGTGCGGCTGAGGCCCGCAACCATCTCGTTGAAGTTCGAGACGAGCACGCCGATCTCGTCTCGACGGTTGGCGGCGGGGACGTGAAACGAGAAGTCGCCCGCGACGACGCGTTGCGTGGCGCGCGACAGAATTTTGATCGGGCGCGTGAAGCGCCAGACGAGGACGGCGGTGACGGCAGTGGCGAGCAGCAGCACGATCAGCGTGGGGAGCAGCGGGCGCGCCTGATCCCAAAACGTCCTCGCGCCGATGGGGTTCGAGCCGAGCACGACGACGATGTAGTTCATGCCGTCGCTCGTCTTGAGCGGCAGGGCGAAGGTGCGCGGTTCGCCGGAGACAGGCCGCCTCGTCGTCGGCAGCGAAGGCAGCAGGCGTCTGAAGCCCTCCGAAACCTCGCCCGCGTCAACGAGTTTGGGCAGGTGCACGTCCGGGTCGGAGACATAGTAGTAATGATACTGGCCTGCGCTGATGGTCTCCGGCCTGTACTGCGGGTCGAGGCTGTCGTCCACGCGACCGTCCTCGCGCACGACGAGGACATTGACGATGCGCCCGGCCTGTTCCTGAAGAAGCGAGACGCCCCGCTTCGCGTCGAGTTGATAAAGATACTGGCCCGACGTAATGCTTTCGTTGGCGAGGGCGATGCTGGCGGTGAGCGCTTGCTCCTGCTCCGAGATGAGGACGGCGCGGTTGCGTTGGCTGAGGCGGTTGAGGTAGTACTGCACGCCGAGCGTCGTCACCAACAGCGCCGCCAGCACGAGCAGCAGGCGTGCGCGAAAGCTATAAAACAGCTTCAGGACATTCATCTACTCAGCCACCCCTCACGTTCCCTTCCACGGTCTCTTCCGGCAGCCGGAAGACCCGACGCGTCGTGCCGGTCGTAACCTTCGTGAATCCGTCATGAAGCTTATACCATTTACTCATAGCCTCCCGGCAGGCGAGGGCGAACTAAGGCTTCCAAGCACCGTTCCATCTCTAGCAAATGCAGTGAGAGCAGAAAACGCTCAGGGGCGGAAGGAGAGAGGCAACGTGCCGCTCAACCCTCCGCCCCAACGCCGCCCGATTCGTTCCGCCACGGCGGGCCTCGCTTTTTCGGGACTACTCAACCGCCGCCGTTTGCGAACGACGCCCGACTCCCTTCAAGGCGTTTCGTGTGCGTCGCCGCGCTTCGCCCGCGAGGCTTCAGGACTCCGTGGATAGCGACGAATAATCTCGCGCCACGCCTCGCCGTCGTAGTGAAATTGTTTCGTGGCGCTATCGAAAACGAACTTCACTCCGATTCGATTAAAGCGGTCGAGTCCGACGTAGTTCATGTAATAGCTCGCCGTGGGTGCGCCGCCCGCCGACATCTCGCGCGCATCGAGCCGCCGCTGCGCTTCGCGCGAAATTTTAACGGCCCACTCTTCGGCGGCCTCTCCGTAGAGCAGCAACGCCGCCGGCCTGAGCGTTGAGCGCGGGAAAATATCGAGAAAGATGCGCGCACGCGCGAGCCGGTCGAAATCCTCCGAGCCGCGCGCGAGACGAAGCAAACGCTCGTCGTCTCCGGCCCGCAACGGCGAGACGACGGCGTCCGCCTGCAACCAGCCGCTCGTTCGGCTCGTCACCGCCACACGATAAAACGTCAGGCCGCCGCGCCCATTCCGCGCGCCCGTCAGAGCGACCGCACGACCGCGGCTCAACCTCTGCAACAGCCCCGCCGAAACGTCGGGCGCATCGCGCAACGCCGCGAGTCGTTCGTCAACCACCACGGCAACTCTGCCTCCCGCGGGCGGGCGTCGCTTCTTCCGCGCGGCCACCGTCGAAGGCAGCGCCGGAGAAAAGACGAGCAGCAGCACCATTGTCATCCAGATGCGACCGGCGCACGCGCCGAATTTGGAAGGCGCGACATTCGGCGAACTGCCGCCGGACTTATCATGTTCAGTTTTTAGAAGGCGAGACATGCTGAAATTCTCCTTCGCGATGAGGTAGGCGAAGACGAACATGCGCGCGCCGGTCTGACGTTGTGTTAACGAGGGGCGCGGCGACGCGGGTTCGCGGCGAGTAGTTCTTCGAGTCTTGTGCGGGTGCCGGTTTTCGGCAGCGAAGGGATGCCCGCGTGGTGAAAATGCGTAATGGCGATGGCGAGCGCATCCGCTGCGTCGAAAGGCTGTGGCGGCTCTTTCAGCTTGAGCAGCACGCGCACCATCTCCTGTACCTGATGCTTCTCCGCCGCGCCGTAGCCGACGACCGTCTGCTTGATGAGACGCGGCGCGTATTCGGCGATCTCGACGCTCATACGCTCCGCCGCCAGCAGAATCACGCCGCGCACGTGGCCGAGTTGGAGCGCGGTCTTAGGATTGACGGCGAAGAACGACTCCTCGACGGCGCACACGTCCGGTTGAAAGCGCTCGATCAGCGCCTCGATACCCAGACTGATTTTCAACAGGCGTGCCGCGAACCTCTCGCGCGGCTTGGCCTTCACCGTCCCGAACTCCACGAGGCTGTAACGGCGCGCGTCGCCTTCAATCACGCCCCACCCGGTCGTCTCGCTGCCCGGATCAATCCCCAGAATCCGCATAGGGCTTTTATACCCGAAACACGACGGCGTTGACAGACGAGCGCGACATCGGAATTTTTCAAGTCGCAAAGCGGCACACGCGCGCACGCGTTCAAATCTGAAGCTCGAAGCTATCGCCTTTGAGGAAGAAGGAAGTCATCCGCCCGCCGCTCTTCGAGATTAATTTAGCGACGAGCTTTTCCACTTTCTTCATGTGCGCTTTGGCGTCCGCCTTCTTCGTGGCCGCCGAGCTATTGTTGAACCAGAACTTGAAAGCGTCGCCGACCTCCTTGTTTTTGCTGAGTTGGTCTGCCGTGCCGAGGCGCGAGTCGGCGATGGCCTGAAGCACGCGCAAGTCCGGGTTTTCATGTTCGCCGTCGCCGCAGAAGACGTAATTGTCGGCGGTAATCGTCCGGCAAAAAACTTCGTCGAGATTGTACTCGCTGCCGTGATGCTGCACCTTGAGCACGTCAACGTGAAGGCCGCCGCTCGCCTTCAGCTTCTTGATCTTCCTCAGCCCGTCGAGAATATCAAGGTGATGGCCGTCGCCGGTGAGCAACAGTGTCTTCTTACCTTCCTGCACGAAGAACATGAGCGAGGCGAGATTCGGCGTTGTCACCTTCTTGCGCTCGCCGAGCACGAACTTCGCGGGCGCGAGCGGCAGCAGACTCGCGAGCGCATCGGCCTGCTTTGCCTTCGGCAGCATGATCTCGCCGACCGCGTTCGCGCCGATGGCCTTCTCGTCCTCGCCCGCCCCCTTCTGAATGGAATCGAGTTGTTTCTCGTTCTTCTCCAACCAGTTGTTCCAGTCCTTGCGCAGCTTGGTCAATTCCGATGCAGGCGGGCCGATGATGGTGAAGCGCATTCCGCCGACTTTAATCGCCTTCACGTCGGCGCGCAGCATCATCAGCTTTCCCTTCGCGGGCGGGTTAAGCTTGATTCCCAACTGCTCAGGGCTGACGCGCCGCGCCAGTTTAAGCGACTGCGCAACGCTCGTCGCCAGATCGCTCTGCTCCGTCGCCAGACGACGCACGACCGCGTTCTCCGAGCCTGAGAGCACCGCCGCCGACGCCGCCAGCATATCTTCAATCGCGCCGGAGTTCTGGCCGACCTGTTCGTGAAAAGCGTTGTGCCAGATGGCCCCCACCTTTGGCGGGCGCGGCGCGGCGGGCGGCTTGTGCGACGTGTTGCCGCCCTTGAGTTGAAAGTCGTGGACGCGCCAGTCAATTTCGTCGTCCATCAGACGCAAGACGCCGCCGATGTGATCGTCGTCGATGTGTGAAAGATAAACCACGTCGAGCGTTTCGCCCGCGTCGCGCAACGCTCCGAGCGCGGGCGCGACGTGCTCGGAATAAGCGTCGCCCGTTCCGCCGTCTGAGAGCAGACGCCGCCCGTCCGCGCCCGTGAGCAGCAGAGAGTCGCCTTTGCCGGATTGAAAAACCGTGAGCTTCATCCCGTTATATCCTCCCTGTCGTTGATGGTGGCGGCCTCGCGAATGCAAGCCTCCGGGTCAATGCGCCCGAAGCCCGCGCTGTTGAGCCACTTGAAACTGCCGCCGGGTAAAGGTCGCGCGGTGCGGACGATGATGCCTTCGATCTGCGCCGCCGTGAGTTTCGGCTGAACGGCCAGCATCAGACCGGCGACGCCCGCGACGAACGGACTCGACATGCTCGTGCCCGTCATCGCGACCCATAAATCGTCCGGCCCGGCGAAGCCTTTGGCGGCGATGATCTCCGTGCCCGGCGCAGCCGTGTCCGGCTTGTTGCGATTGTCGCGCGTCGGCCCTTGACTGCTCGTGATGTGGATGCGTTCGGATGTCTCGTCCAGATTGGCGACGGAGATAACCCGATGCCCGCAGGCGAGCGAGCCGACGGACGTGTCGTCCACATTCGACGTTTCGGAAAAACAAGAAGGGAAACGCCACATCTCACGCGCGCCCGTGCGCCCCAAACGTCGCGGGTCGTCGCGCTCGATCCAGCCGTGATACCTGCCGTCGCGCACTTCACGCCCCAAGAGTCTAACCGTCCAGCTTCCCGAAGGGATGCCGACGATGCCCTTCTCGGAGAGGCACGGCGAGAGATAAATCGAGATGTAGTTCGCGCCGTTCGCAGGGTGATACAACTCGTTATAGACGCTCAGGAAACTGCCGTCGCGCAGATGACGATTCTCGATGAACTGGTGCGGCTCGACGGGGCCGATCCATTGTTCGGAGTCGGGCTGTCGAATCATGACGGCGAAGCGGTCTTGCGGGCCGTACCAGATTTCCAACTCGTTCTCCGAGATGTCGGCCTTGCCGTTGCCGACGACGAGCCACTCCATGTCTTTGACGAGACCGCGCGCCGGGACTGTGCCGCTCGTGTGAATGCGTCCCATCAAATAGCCGCTGTCGCCCGGAAACTGCGCGACCTCCTGACCGGCGTTGCCCGCCGCGACCGAGATGGCGCGTCCCGGCGCGGACATCGCCGCATCAATCCATCGCGAGATGGCGCTCGAACCGTCGTGCGCGTGCCCGTTCGTGCCGAGACTGACGTTGATGGAGAGTCGCAAATCGAGTTCGCCCGCGACGCCTATGAGATAGTCAACGGCGTCGGCGAGGCGCGTCGAATCGTAGAAGGACTGGCGGCGGTCTTTGAATGTCTGGCGGCGGTCTTCGTCCTTCTCCGGTAACGAGATGAGGACGGCGGCGATCTTCGCTTTGGGACAGACGCCGCGATTGCCCGCCGCGATGCTCGCGACGTGCGTACCGTGCGAGCCGACGGCCATCTGCGACTGCCGCTCCAACTCGTAAGCCGGAAGCTTGAGTTTGCGCGAGGCGGTGATGGCCGCGTTCAAGTGCGTGTCTTGAAACTCCGCGCCGTAGTCGAACTGCGGATTCCCCTCCGGCGCGGGTCGCGAGAAGCCGGGCGGCGCGCCCTGATCCCAGATGCGTGCGAAGCGCGTGCGCCCGTTGCCGTCGAGAAAGTCCGGGTGCGAAAAGTCGAAGCCCTGCACGTCTATGATGCCGATGAGCACGCCCTTGCCGCCGTCGTGTTGACGCTCCGAGCCGAAGCGGCGCAGTGCCGCGGGCGGCGCGCCGACCTTGCCGGGCGAGACGATGGGCGTCGGCGTCGTCAGTGGCTCGCCCAATTCGATGTGCGTCACGTTCTCGTTCGCGGCGATGTCTTTCAGCTTGTTGAGGGGCACGCGCGCGGTGATGAGATTCGACTTGCGCGCTCGCTCGCCGACGACGCGACGTTTTTGCGCGCTCGCGTCCAGCGTCTCGATAAAGACGTTGGCCTCGATGCCCGAAGATATTTTCTTCAAGTACGCGGGACGCGCGGAACGCGGCAAGTCGCGTTTTCTAATGCTCACGCCTTCGTCGCCTCTTCGGAGCGGAATCTTTCTGAGCAGCGTCTGATTGGTGACGGAGATGGACGCGCACTGCTCGGAGCGGACGGTGTTAACTTCCGGCGTGGCGTTGGCGATCATGCGGAGCTTGGGCTGGAGCTTGCGGTATTGCTCTCCCAGCAGAGACGCGGGCTTCTTTTTCTTTGCCATCCAGAGACTCCTTCGGGACGTGAGGGAGCGGCAAGTGCCGGTGTCGCCTATTCGCGCTTGAAGAGGATTCAGGCGACAGCCGTTAACGCGCTCCGGGATTCCACGATTAAGAAGTGACCGGCACGCGGTCACATCGTGCGAGGTAAACTGACGAGCATCTTTAACCGCGCGCAATCTATCACCAACCGCGGGACGTGGCAATTATTATTTTTCGCCTGTCGGTGAAAACAGGAAGGGCGCGGAGAGAAAACACTTTCGTCTCCGCGCCTCACGCTTTTTAAGTTGTCCGGCCTTGCCGTTTCGTTTACTCGCGCCTACGCGCCTTCCATGTCGGCCTCGCTGATGTCGAAGTTGGCGGAGACCTTCTGCACGTCGTCGTGGTCTTCGAGCGACTCCATCAGCTTGAGCATCTGTTTGGCCTCCGCGCCCTCAAGCTTCTTGTACTCTTTGGGCAACATCTCGACCTCGGCGGCCTGCGGCTCGATGCCAGCACGCTTGACGGCATCGAGCACCGCGTCGAACTCTTCGGGCGATGTGATGATCTCGAAATTGTCCTCGTCGTCGCGCAAGTCCTCAGCGCCCGCGTCGGTAACGATCTCGAACAGTTCGTCCTCAGGCTTCGCGGATTTTTCGACGACGATGTAGCCCTTCTTCTCGAACATCCAGTTGACCGCGCCGGAGGTTCCGAGGTTGCCGCCGTTCTTGCCGAAGATGTGGCGTATCTCGGCGACCGTGCGGTTGCGGTTGTCCGTCATCGAGTCAACCATGACGGCGACGCCGCCCGGCCCGTAGCCCTCGTAAGTAATCTCCTCGTAAGAGACGCCCTCCTCTTCGCCCGTACCGCGACGGATGGCGCGCGCGATGGTGTCGTTCGGCATATTAGAGCCTTTCGCATCGGAGACGGCCTTGCGCAGGCGTGCGTTGGCGTCCGGGTCGCCGCCCCCGACGCGCGCGGCGACGGCGATTTCCTTGATCAGCTTGGTGAAGACTTTGCCGCGCTTGGCGTCGAGCGCGCCCTTCTTGTGCTTGATAGTATGCCACTTGGAATGTCCAGACATGTTCGGTTGAGTTCCTTAAGTGAATCTAAATTTTGAAGCGGGGTGAAAATATATCACGCGATTTTTCCGGCCCGCAACCTACACGGCAAACGACGCCTGCGACCAGACTGCTCGGCTCCCCGACTCGCCCCAAATCGCGTCCGACTCACACTTATTTTTTCTCGGAGGCCAGATGCAACAGGAGCGCGGGGTCGGCCCCTGCGACGCGCATCCTCTTCATCTTCGACGTGTGGCCGCCGATAATCGAGACGGCGCGCGACGGCACATTGAGGGAGCGCGCGAGGAATCGTATCAACTCTTCGTTGGC
>JBAVPI010000007.1:0-17573 GCA_049692915.1 Pyrinomonadaceae bacterium | reverse complement strand
GAAGGAATCGAAAGGGGTCAGGCTGATCGCTGAGGGCTTTTGTCATGAGTGCGGAAAGAAGAATTGTGACCATCTTCGGCGGCGCGAAGTGCGGCGAAGAGTGCGAAGAGTATGAGCAGGCGCGCCGTCTCGGACAGTTGTTGGCGGAGGCCGGATTCACGATTTGCACGGGCGGCTACCTCGGCGTGATGGAGGCGGCTAGTCGCGGCGCGCACGAACGCGGCGGGAGCGTGCTCGGCATCGTCATGAATCAGTTCAAGTCTGAGCCGAACCGCTATCTGACGGACAAAGTAGCGAGCGCACATTTTTACGAGCGTTTGCAGAATCTGATTACGCGCTCGGTCGGATTCATCGCCGTGCGCGGCGGAGCGGGGACTCTAACGGAGATGTCTCTGGTCTGGAACAAACTGCAAACGCACGTCATCGAGCATCGCCCGCTCGTCCTGCTCGGCGATAGTTGGCCGCCCGTCATCGAAGCCCTGCAAAGACACCTCGTCGTGAGCGACAAGGACGTTTCACTGCTCGACTTTGCAAGCACGCCTGAAGAGGCCATAGAGATTATTAAAGAGAAATCAAAGGGAGTGACAATATGAATTGTCCGAGATGCAGCGCAATCCTGATGACCGGCGCGCAGTTCTGCGGCTCCTGTGGATTGCGCCTTAACGAAACCGGCGCGACGGCCTCGACGCCGCCCGCGCCAACGCCGACGCCTGCGCCGGTGTCACCGCAATACGACGCTTCGGCAACCGGCAAAGGGATACACATTGATGCGGATTCGCGCGGGCAGGGACGCGGCTACGAGTATGAAGTTCTGCATCAACCTGCCTTCGCGCTCGCGGTCGTTAAACTCGGCGCGGAGCAATCCATTCAAGCTGAATCAGGCGCGATGGTTTCGATGTCGGCCAACATCGAGTTGCAGTCGCAAATGAAGGGCGGTGTGTGGGGCGCGCTCAAACGTGCCGCGGGGGGCGAGTCGGCCTTCGTCTCGACGTTTACGGCGCGCGGTGGGCCGGGCGAAGTGACGCTCGCGCCGGGCAGCCCCGGCGACATCGCCGCCATCGAGATGGGCAACCAACTGTTTTACGTGCAGTCGAGTTCGTACCTCGCGGGCGATGCAGGGTTGACGGTTGACACGCGCTGGGGCGGAGCTAAATCTTTCTTCGGCGGCGAAGGGTTGTTCGTCTTGCAGGTAACGGGAACGGGCGTGTTGCTCGTCTCTTCATTCGGGGCAATTCATCGCAAGCGTCTGGAGCCGGGCGAGCGCTACGTGGTTGATACGGGACATCTCGTCGCGTGGGAAGGCACGACGCAGTACACTCTGCGTAAAGCGGCGGCGGGCTTTTTCCGCAGCATGGTGAGCGGCGAAGGCGTGGTCGCGGAGTTTACAGGGCCGGGCGAGTTGCTCATCCAGACGCGCAACATCGCGGCGTTCGCAGGGCTAATGAAACCTTACTTCCCGACGCAGGGTGGCGGCGGCGGTGGGGGATTCAATCTAAATCTCGGTGGGTCTTGAGAGGTGCAGTAATGACGAGTGATCTTTTAACCGAACAACCACATGCTTCTTTAACGAGTCGTCTGCCGGGCGCGGGGCGGCGGGTCAGCATCGTGGGCGTTCCCTGTGGCTTCGGGGCGAGCGTGGCCGGCGTTGATCTGGGGCCGGCGGCGATGCGCGTGGCACGTCTCAATCAGAGAATCGCGCAGCTTGGATATGAAGTGCGCGACCTCGGTGATCTACGCGTTGACTGCCCGCCTGCGGTTCAGCCCGCGCCGCCGTCGAAGGTGAAATTTTTAGCGGAGATTGCGGTCACATGCGAGCAACTGGCCGCGGACGTGAAGAAAATTCTGGACGGCGGCGAGATGCCGATTGTCCTCGGCGGCGACCATTCAATCGCTATCGGCTCGGTCGCGGGCGTCAGTTCTTTCTATCGTCAACGTAACGAAACGGTCGGCCTGATCTGGTTCGACGCGCACGCCGACATGAATACGCCGGAGTCTTCGCCGTCCGGGAACATACACGGAATGCCTCTCGCCGTCCTTTTTGGACTGGGTGAGCCGCGCCTGACCGACATAGAGAATTTTTCCCCCAAGATCGAACCCCGTTTCTGTGCACATCTCGGCGCGCGCGACGTTGACCCCGGCGAGCGCGAGTTGATACGCCGACTCGGCGTCAGAGTTTTTACGATGCGCGAGATAGACGAGCGCGGCATGAGCGCGTGCATGGACGAAGCCATCGCCATCGCCTCGAAAGCTTCGGCGGGCTATCACGTCACGTTCGATGTGGACGCGCTCGACCCGCGTGACGCGCCCGGCTCAGGCACGGTCGTGCGCGGAGGACTGACGTACCGCGAGGCGCATCTCGGAATGGAGAAGATCGCGGAAGCGGGCGGCGCGCTGTCGCTCGAGATGGTCGAGATTAATACCGCGCTCGACATCAACAATCGGACGGCGGAGTTGGGAGTCGAACTTATTCTTTCGGCGCTCGGTAAGACGATACTCTAAACATTAATCAGAGGATTGAAAGCCCAAAGTTGAAAGTCAATTTGTCGTCCCTCACATGACTCCGATTGCGGGCTTTGCATTATTCAAATTATCAATGATAGCGACTGAAAAGATTTGCGTGGGCGTAATTTTCGGCGGGCGTTCCGGCGAGCACGAAGTGTCAGTGCGCTCGGCGCGCGCCGTGATCGAAGCGATTGATGCTGAGAAGTATCGCGTTATTCCTCTGGCGATTACGCGTGAAGGTCGTTGGCTCTCACCGGCTGAATCGTCGCGCCTGTTACCCGAATCATCACGCCGTCTGTTGCGAGACGACGTGACCGTCACGGAAGAATCTTTGACCATCGTCGGCGATCCTTCGCGCCGTGGACTCATCGCGCTCGGCGGGCGGGGCGACGGCGCGCTCGTCCACCGTTTAGACGTGGCTTTCCCGGTTCTTCACGGAACTTACGGCGAAGACGGAACGATTCAGGGCCTACTCGAAATGGCCGGAGTGCCTTACGTGGGCTGCGGCGTGCTGGCGTCGAGTTGCGGCATGGACAAGGTGACGATGAAAGCCTTGTTTCGTGAGGCAGGGCTGCCCATCTGCCGCCACATCTGGTTCTTGCGCGATGATTGGGAGCGGGACGCTGCGGGCATCACCGAACGCATCACACGAGAATTAGGTTTGCCGTGTTTCGTCAAACCCGCGAACCTCGGCTCATCGGTCGGCGTCTCACGTGCGACGGACGCCACGACGCTCGCGGAGGCCGTCACTCTCGCGGCGCGTTATGACCGCAGGATTATCGTCGAAGAGTTGGTGGATGCTCGCGAGATAGAGTGTGCCGTGCTCGGCAACGACGAGCCGGAAGCGAGCCTGCCGGGAGAGTATGTCGTCCACGACGAGCGCGCCGCTTTCCTCGATTACACAGAGAAATACACGAACACGGGACACGTCGAATTCGTCGTCCCGGCACCGATCCCGAAGCGTCTCGTCACGCGCATTCAAAGGTTAGCCGTTCGCGCCTTCAAGTCGGTGGACGGCGCGGGCCTCGCGAGAGTTGATTTCTTTCTGCGACGCGGTGACGGCAAACTATTAATCAACGAGCTAAACACGCTGCCCGGCCTGACGGAAGTCTCCGGCTACCCGAAAATGTGGGAGGCGTCGGGACTCACCTTCACGAAGGCGATAGATCGCCTGATTGAACTGGCCTACGAGCGCCACAAAGATAAGGCGCGCAACGTGACGAGCTTCTGAGTTGTCTATGATTTGGGAGCGCGATAACCGCTCCGTGTGCGGGCTTTGAGTTCGTTGCGCGCGAGCTTCAACTCGATGCTGCGCCAGCGTCCATCCCGCGCACGGTTGAGGGGACGATATCCGAGCGTGTATTGATTGCTTAATTCTTCGACGATGTTGGAGAGCGCCGTGTCCAGAGCCTTACCGCCCGGCGTGGGTACATAACGTCCGCCGCTCTTGACCGCGAAGTTTTTTAACGCCGCCGCCGCCGTCATCTTATCCTTCGCATCCGCCTCTATCGCCATCATATCAACGGTGTAGATCGTCGCATTGGCCGCCAGTGCTGCATTGAGAGCCTTATCCGCAGAGGCCGAACTACGCGTGTCCGCACCGTCGGAGAGCACGATGATGGAGTGACGTTTTTCCGCGCGCGTCGAGAGGTCTCTGGCGGCGCGGACGATGGCGTCGTTGAGAACCGTGTTGCCGTTCGGTTGAAGGCCGAAGGCCATCGGCGGCAAGTCGCGTCCCGGCGCAAAGTCCTGCAACTGCTCGACCTCGGAATCGAAGTGATAGACCGCAGCCACATCTTCGGCACGGAGTCCTTCGAGAAAGCGGATCGCCGCGGCGCGTCCGAGCGAGAGTCGTCCTTCCATGCTGAGAGAAGTGTCGAGCAGGATGGCTGCGGCGAAGGGCGTCTCTTCGACGGAGAAGACGTTGATCGTCTGCTCGCGCCCGTCCTCGAAGACTTTGAAATCTGAGCGTGGAATTTTATGCACGTACCCGCCGTCTTTGTCCGTCACCGTCGCATTCAACACCACCAGATCGGCGTCAACGCGGAGCACTTCATCGTCCTGCGCCTGCCGCGCGTGTCCGACGCCGGACGTAGTTGTTGTGCGTGAGAGAGCGCAGGCGGCAACCAGCAGCAGCGAGGCGGCAAGCGCCGCGCGAATGGCTCGATGGTGCTTCAAATATGCGCGGGGGCGTCGAGCAAATGTCATGGCTGTGTAAAAGTGCGGATGTGCTTGATAAGGATAATCAATTCATTCGAGTTCTGAATGACGGACGCGGAGACGACCAGACGCGAAGTCTTTCTGACGCTCTTACCGATGAGATCGGAGAGGGCGACGAGTCGGGCGATGGAGGCGTCGAGTCCGGCGGGCAGTTCTTTCAGGATGTCTTCATCATTCGACCCGCCCGCCGCGCTCCGAATTTTTCGGGCCAGCTTCTCCATGCGCTCAAGCTTTTTCAGATCGTCGCGTGTGAGAGACTTGTTACGCTCGAACGCTGTGTTTATCTCATCTCCGATGCGCGCAGCTTCGTCTGCCTTCTCCAACAAATTCCTATGCTCGGATTCTTCACGCTTGACCGCCGCCTTGAATCTCATCTCCTCTTGGGGAAGACTGAGAGAGCGGTTCTCTTCGCGCGAGGAAGGCGATTGAGGATTGCCGCTCGAAGCGTCGGGGATGCTTTGCGCTTGCGTTGCGCACGCCGTCGAGATGATGAGCGCGAGATAAATGAATAAGCGTCTGAACATAAAATTGACCTCGACAGCTTCACGCCGGAACGTCGAATAATACAGGCGCGTGTGTTGAGTCGCCGTGATGGTTCAAGTCAACCCGTATGACGCGCATCGGCGATGACGGAGTTGTCTTACATCGAAATTATACACGTGCACGGCATCTTTAGTTGAGATCGGACGGCGATTGATTATCACTCGAATGAACGTGCGAGAGTGCAAGCGAATCAGGGCACAGGAATCGGATTGTCGGGCGTGTTGATAAACTCTCCGCTGCTTGTTTTCGACTTGGGCCGCGTGTCTTTAGTGACTTGAACGACACGGTCGGGGATGCGTTCCGGAGGCCGCCGCGCTCCGGGAAGCGTCTTGAAAACAATGTCTAGGGGACGTGAACTGCTGCGCAGCCGCACGATCCTTGAACCGCTCCATTCGTCTGAAATAACTTTCAGCGAATACTTGCCGCGCTCGCCCGGCGAGAGCGTGCCCGGCTCGACTTCGATGCTTCTGAGTTCGGTGTCGCCGTTTTCGCGGCGTTTCAATTCAATCTCCAGCGACATGTTGTCCAACTTCTCGACGCCGATGTTCTGCACGACTCCGCCAATCACTGCGTAAGGCTTTTTCAGCATCGCTTCATCAACGAACACTTGTACTTCGGGCGTATTCGCTGTTGTAGATCGCGGGGATTGTTGTTCTTCGGGGCGGGGAATTTGTTGAGTTTGCTGCACATTCCCCGTCCGACGACATCCGTTAAAGAGCGTTAGAAGAATGACGCCAAGCACGCACCATCGCATAAATCTTGTGTACGAACAGAGCATAAACGTGAGATGAAAATCCGCCGCATGAAATTCGCCTTCAGACGAATCTGAAAGCGAGTCTCATGCTTCCGTCAAGCAAGATAAATTGAAAAGGGGAAAGGTTGAAAAACATTTGAGCGAAAATCAAATCGCTCTGTGTGGGATAATTTCTAAGGCTCAGGCTCGTAACCGGGCGGGGGAGCGCCTGTCACTTTCACAACGAGCGCGATTAAAAATTCCTGCTCCGCCGCGCCGGTGCTCTTGAGCGACACCCATTCCGCGCCGACTATCGAATCGCTCTTCCCCTCGATGCGCGCGTTGACGGAAACGCTGGTACTGATTCCATCAATGGGCTGAACTTCGACGACCATCGTGTAGCGAGCACGCGTCCATCCTTGCGATGATGACTGCGGAACTTCTGCCAGACGATTCAGATCGGATGTCGTCACCACAGCGCCCTTGGCGAAAGTGTAAGGCTGAGAAATAAGAATCCCTGTATCCGGTCTTGAAACGGTGTCGTCGAGAATCAATTTACGATCACGCATTAATTCTTCGACGGCTTTAAGGAGCACATCGTTCGGGACGGAGAGACGATACGGATTCGCGACCGGTGGAGGGACGACCGTGCGGCCTTTCCCGAAATCAATTCCGCGCCCCGCGCCCGTGTCGGTCTTCCCGCCGTTGATGGCCGGGACGCGGTTAGTGCCGCCGTCCTTGATGCGACTGTTCTGTTGATCTACACCCTTCTCCTGAGCGTTCAAGGAAACCGCCGAAACCAGAATCAACAAAAACAATGCTAATAATCTTTTCATCACCACACCCTTTCGATTACCGGCGCGCGTTCGTCGCGGAGGAACTTTGCATTGGGGGAAGACGTAGGCGGAGCATAGAACAACCGACAGACGAATTCAAGACGGCATGCTGAAACAAATTTTCAGACGTAGATTATCTCTATCGTATGACTCACTACGGCGTTTGCGACGGAGACTCGTTTGGTGTTGACGAACCTTGCGTACTCGCGTCGCGCGATCTCTCCCAGTCGCGCAAAGCCTGCACGCCGCGCTGAAAGTCGGCTTCATTATTATAAAAGTTATGCGCACCGTCGTTACGCGAGGGGTCTCGAACGTAGTAGAGGTAATCGGTCTGCGCAGGATGAAGGGCGGCTTCGATTGAGCGCGCGCCCGCTGAGGCGACCGGGCCGGGCGGGAGTCCGCGAACCTTTCTCGTGTTGTAGGGAGAGTCCCGCTCGATGTCACTCTGGTAAACCTTACCGTTGTTCTTCCACTTACCTGCGACCTTCGACGCGTAGATGATCGTCGAATCTATGCCAAGCGCCATGCCGAGTCGCAGGCGATTATAAATGACTGACGCGACCAGCGGTCTGTCTTCATTGAGCTTGGCCTCCGTCTCAATGAGAGAGGCGGCGGTCACGATTTGGTGCGTGGTCAGATTTGTTGGAGCATCCCCGCGCCCGGCGCTTCTTTCTGTCCACACCTGTCGAAAGCGCCTCACCATCGTCGCGATTACTTCGCGCGCGGTAGTGTTGGGAGGGAAGTTATATGTGTCCGGGAAGAGGTAGCCTTCTAAATTTTGGGCTTCCGGCGCGAGGTCTTGGATGAGACTCGTATCGTTCATCAAGGCGAGCGCCTCATCAGTATTTTGCAACTTGAGATCGGGGATGCGCGCCAGAAGTGCGGCGATGTCCCAACGAGTCCAACCTTCGACGACGGTCAGGCGACTGAGGCGCTGTTGACCCTCTTCGAGTTTTCGCACAACTGCCAGAGGCGTGATTGGCGAAGGAAAGCGATACTCTCCCGCTTTCAAGCGCGACCCGACGCCGGTCAACCGCACATAAAAGCGCAAGAGCCATCCGCGTCTGATAACGCCTGCGGTTTCCAGTTGGCTGATAATTTCATCGGGACTTGAGCCGCGTTGAATTTCAATATACTGGTTTTCCTGTGTGTGTGTGATCGGGTTGTGGAGTTCATATCGAACCCACAGGGCAGAAGCTCCGAGCGGCAATGCGAGAATAATTAAGATCAGAAGATAAAGTCGAAGTCTTTTCATGAAAATTAGGTTGTGCTTCAAGAAGGAGAGTTGAATCACTCATGCGCTCAACCTCCTGTTCGGCCAAAATATTCCTGTAGGATGAAAACGGCGGCTTCGCTGTCCACTCGCGCGGAAATTTCTTTTCGATTATATCCTGCTTGACGCAGACGCTCTTCAGCGGCTTTTGAAGTCAGGCGTTCGTCCTGCATGTGTACGGGCACGTCAAGCGAGAGACTTAGCTTATCCGCGATGCGTTGTGCGTCGAGGGCCGCATCGCCTTCCGTGCCGTCAAGTCGCAACGGCAAACCAATCACTATGGTTTTAACGTCAAAGTTGCGGCGCAATTCTTTCAGGTCGTTCACTAGCCTTTTCCAACTCGAACGGGGAAGAGCAGGGAGCGGGCGAATCGTCAGGCGCAATTCGTCCGAGATGGCGACTCCGACGCGCTTCGTGCCTAGATCAAGCGACATGGCACGCCCCGGAGCATTTCCCTCTAAGCCATGTTCTTTGATGTCTGTTTCGGGCACAATTTTTCAACGTTCAGCGATGCGTGCAAGTATAGCCGATGGTTTGTAAGGTGCGCCAATAAACACGCTTGCGCAGCTTTTGGCGCTACTGTATTATCCGAATGCAGGCGCATCAAAGCATACTTCCAAAGTTGCTGGCAAATTTCAATTCTTCGTTCAGACAGTCGCATAGAGGTGAGTTGATGTCATTCCGCAATAAATTCCTTCTCGTCGTTTTCTCGGCAACATTGGCCCTCTATGCCGTCGTCGGCGGTTGGATGTCCATCCGCGCACAACAGCAGGCGAATGACCCCGGTCAGCAACTTCGCATTTTTGAAAGCGTTTTACAGCATATCCAACAGGATTACGTTGATGAGCCTGATTTGAACAAAGTGCGCGCGGGCGCTTTGCGCGGGTTGGCCTACGGCCTCGATCCCTATTCAACCTACTTGACGGCTGAACAAGTGCGCGATTTTCGCGCCGGCCCGGCAAGCACGCAGGTGAACATCGGCGCGGAACTTTCGCAGGTCGCTTCTTATCTCTACGTGATTGCACCCGTCAAGCGTGGCCCTGCGGATCAGGCGGGCGTCCAGTCGGGCGACATTATCGAGTACATTGACAGCAAGGCGACGCGCGACATCTCGCTCTACGACGCGCGGCAACTGCTGACCGGCGCACCCGGCTCCGAAGTCAAACTACGCATCCTGCGGGCCGGCACGAAGCCTTTCGTGGTGTCCGTGCGCCGCGGTTCGGTGAGCGTGCCCGCGGCGGAGAGTCGGATGGAAGCGGGGCGCGTCGGCATCGTCCGCGTCAATAGCCTTGCCGAAGGTGAAGCCTCGGACGTGAAGTCCAGAATTCAGGAATTGCTCAAGCAGGGTGCTGGAAAACTCGTGCTCGATTTACGCAGTGTCGCCGGCGGCTCGTTGGCCGAGGGCGTCAAAGTCTCCAACATGTTTATCCGCGACGGCGTGCTCGCGCAGAGCATCGGTCGCGGCAACAAAGCGCTCAAAACTTTTACCGCCGACCCTAAAGAAACTCTCTTTGACGGCCCCGTCTCGGTTCTCATTGACCGTGGCACAGCCGGAGCCGCAGAGGTCGTCGCCTCCGCATTCGTCGAGCGCAAGCGGGGTGACGTAATCGGCGAAAAGAGTTTCGGGGCGGGCGCGGAGCAGCAACTGTTCGCGCTTCGTAACGGCGACGGACTGTTGTTGACGACCATCAAGTGGGCCTCTTCAAACGGTAAGACGTTTCTTGGCGAGGGCGTGAAGCCTACCACTGAGGTAAAGCGTCCCGAACTCGCCGATGCGGTTGACCCTGATGACCTGACGGGCAACGACGACGATGCAATCGCACAGCCGAACTCGCCGGGCGACAAACGCGATGTAGCCCCGGACGCGTCTGTACCCAAGCCGCAGCCCGAAGACGTTCAACTCAAGAAGGCGCTCGAATTGTTGAAGGAAAAGGATAAGCCCGCGACGCAGAAAAAAGCCGCCTGATTGTCAGTCGAATCAACTCAAAGGAAAAGCCCGGAGAATCACTTCTTCCGGGCTTTTTCTTTGAAATTGGAGTTAAAGCGGGATATTGCCGTGCTTTTTCGGCGGGTTGGTGTCGCGCTTGTTTTCCAGTAAGGCGAGCGCACGAATCAGCTTCGGGCGCGTCGCTGCCGGTTCAATAATCTCGTCAACGAAGCCCCGTTCGGCGGCGACGTAAGGGTTAGCGAATTTTTCCTCGAATTCAATAATACGCGAACGACGGGCCGCGTCCTTGTCGTCGGCCTCATTAATTTCGCGTCGGTAGAGCAGTCCGACAGCCCCTTCCGCCCCCATCACGGCGACCTCGGCGGTCGGCCAAGCGAAATTGAGATCGGTGCGGATATGCTTTGAAGCCATCACGCAATATGCCCCGCCGTAAGCCTTGCGCGTGATGACAGTGATCTTCGGCACGGTCGCTTCCGCAAACGCGTAGAGTAATTTAGCTCCATGACGAATGATGCCGCCGTGTTCCTGTTGAACGCCGGGCAGAAAACCGGGCACATCTTCAAAGACGATGAGCGGGATGTTGAAACAGTCGCAGAACCTCACGAAGCGAGCCGCCTTAACGGAGGCGTCAATATCGAGCACCCCTGCGAGGATGGCCGGTTGATTTGCGACAATCCCGACGCTGCGTCCGTCGAGACGCACAAACCCGACGACGATATTAGGAGCATAGTCCGCATGAACCTCAAAAAAATATCCGTCATCCGCCACCGCATGGATAACATCGCGTATGTCATAGGGCTGGTTGGAGGCTTCGGGGATCAGCGTATTCAGGCTCTTATCCTGCCGCGCAGGGTCGTCTGTAGGGGTGACGCGCGGAGGGTCTTCAAGGTTGTTGGAGGGAATGAAAGATAGTAACTCACGCACGAGTAGCAGGGCATGTTCGTCCGTCTCGGCGGCGAAATGCGAGACGCCGGAGATGCGGTTGTGTGCCTCCGCGCCGCCCAATTCCTCCTTCGTCACGTCCTCGTGCGTCACCGTGCGGATCACCTCAGGGCCTGTGATGAACATGTAAGAGGTGGCCTTCACCATGACGTTGAAGTCTGTGATGGCGGGACTGTAAACCGCCCCGCCCGCACAAGGCCCCATGATGCAACTGATTTGTGGGATGACGCCCGATGCCAGCGTGTTCCTCAGAAAGATGTCGGCGTAACCACCGAGGCTGACGACCCCCTCCTGTATGCGCGCCCCGCCCGAATCGTTCAACCCCACGATTGGCGCTCCGACGCGCATCGCCATATCCATCACCTTGCAAATCTTTTCGGCGTGAGTTTCGGACAGGGAACCGCCGAAGACAGTGAAGTCCTGCGCAAAAACGAAGATGCGTCTTCCATCTACGAGGCCGTGCCCTGTGACTACGCCATCCCCCGGATATTGCTGTTTTTCGAGATCGAAATCCTTTGAACGATGGACGACGAGGCGGTCGAACTCTTCAAATGTATCGTCGTCGAGCAGAAACTCGACGCGTTCTCTCGCAGTCCATTTGCCGGCGGCATGTTGTCTCTCGACACGGGCCTGCCCGCCGCCCGCCGCGGCACGCTCATGTCGTTCCCTCAGTTGTTCGAGTTTTGTTCGCCGGATTTCGATAGGTTCGGGTTTCATATATTAGTCGAAGCTGATAGTTAAAGTGATGCTTTCACTTCTTTGGCCTGATGATGATGTTTATGTTGAAGTGTTTGATTAAACGCATTGCTTCAAATGTCGTCGCGCCGACATTTCATGCTTTCTCGAACAATCTTGATACCTGTTCATGAATGAAAGAAGCGTTCTCATGTTTCTTGTGTGAAAGGGAACCCGCGCCTTTCGATCAGAGAAATCAGTTCGGTGACGGTACGACGAACTCGCACCTGCAAATCTTGAGGATACTTGTAATGTTCGGCGTGTCTTGAAAACTCATCTTCATCAAGAATTTCGTAAGAGAAATCCGGCGCGACGAGTATATCAATATCCAGATCAATGAATGAGAGCAGTCTGTTTTCAAGCCGGGGAGGAGTATTGATATTACAATAATAGTTACGCAACTCTCCCGTCGGTTCGCTGAAGCGAAAAATACTATACCAGCGGTCAGTCCAGTAATACTCAAAACTCTGTGTGCCGGGTTTAATGATGCCGAGCAGTGGATGTTTGATCTCTTCGTCAAAAACAGCTTCAAGAATTATCAGCGTGCCTCTCACCTGTATGACTCGCCCGCTCCAGCTACGGTAAATCTTTCCATCGTATTTACACGAATTTACAGAGACTTGTTTTTGTATTAATTCATTCACGAGACGCTTAATATTTGTCCGGGATAACGTTTTACATGAAGTGCTCTCAGCCTATCTATTGCATTAAGTGTATTTCTCAATACTTCATCCAATCTATTAACCTTTGTCCATGGTCAATCTACTCCATCTCAGAAACGCTTACCGCCGAACGAACGAAATTAGTAAGTATGCCGATGCCTTCTATCCTGACTTCAACCCGCTCCCCGTCCAGCAGTGGGCCAACGCCTGCGGGTGTCCCGGTCGAAATCACATCACCGGGTTTGAGCGTCATAATGTTTGAAATATAACGGAGAAGCATCGGCACGGGGAATTCCATAACGCCCGTGCGGGCACTCTGTCGCATAACTCCGTTCACATAGGTCTCGACGAGCAGGTTTGAAGGGTCTATCCCCGTCACGATAAACGGGCCGAGAGGGCAGAAGGTGTCGAAGGATTTGGCACGTGTAAACTGTACATCTTTTCGCTGGAGGTCACGGGCCGTCACGTCGTTGGCGCAGGTATAACCGAGGACGTACTGAAGCGGGTCTTCGTCGGCGCGCAAACGACTCGCGCGCCGTCCGATAACAACGGCAAGTTCGCCCTCGTGTTCGACTCGATTTGAGTCCGGGGGTAGTTCTATAAAATCTTCGGGGCCGATGACCGCGGAAGGAGGTTTGAGGAAGAGGAGCGGCTCGGTCGGCATGGCATTGCCGAGTTCGGCGGCGTGGTCTCGATAATTGCGTCCGACGCAGACTATTTTTGAAGGCGTAGCCGGAGCGAGCAGGCGCACTTCCGAAAACTTCAAGGGTCTTTCAGTGTGCGCCTCCGTCAGTGTTTCCGAAGTCACGTCGCCCTTGAGCGGATATATCTCTTCACCCTCCAACAGCCCGAAGCGTGCTGAAATGTCGTCGTGTTGCGTGAAGCGGCAGATTTGCATTGTTTCAGGGTAACGTATCCGAGACCACATCAGAGGGCTGACTTGTATTCCCTGTGCGATCAACGGCAGTCAGATAATAAAAATATTTGACCCCTGATTGCACAGCGTCGTCTTGAAATGCCGTGCGTTCGAGTGGCGTGCGGTTAAGTTTCGTCCAATTTTCTTTCGGCAAATTCGGGTCAGTCGAGCGGTAGATATTATAGCCGGCCACGTCGCGCTCAGGGTTGGCGATGAAAAAGAGAGAAATCCGCGCAGGGGCACCCGCAGACGCGGCGGCGGTGATGCCCGTAGGCGCTGTGGGTGGAAACGTATCTACGGGATTGACCGTGATGGCATTGGAGTTCAGGCTCTCGACCGGAGCGCCGCCCGTGCCGAGTGAGACGGCGCGCACAAGATAAATATATTCCTCACTGAAGTTGAATGTTTGATCGGCGAACTGTGTGACGGTCAGAGGCGCGGCGTTAAGAGGGATTTGTGCAGGCGTGTTCTGCGCCAGTGTTGACCTGTAGATGTTATAGCCGAGCAAGTTTGCGGGGCGTGTCCCGTCCACATTTTCGGCGGGAGCCTGCCAGCGAATCGTGACCGCGTTCTCGTCCACAGTCGGGCTGGAGTTCAGGAGCGGCGGTTGGCTCACGCTCACCGCAGGCTCGACTAGCAGGAAGTTTGAGAATGAAGCGCGCTGTCCGGCGGCATTGACATAGCGCACGGCGTAGCGCAGGCGCACGGGTTCAACGAGCGCCAATTCATCTACATAACTGATTGACTCGCCCGCGCGCTGGATGACTTCAAAGGGAACGGAGCCGATGAGTGTGGCGCGAGCGGAAAACTCCTCTTCGGTTAGAGGAAGCGGGTCTTTGATGCCTTCGGCGAGACGGTAAACGTCAACGCGTCTAATACTTTGCACGCTATCATCTGAGGCGTTCCGTGAAGGTTTGGGCCAGTTCAGAGAGACCTGATTCCCACGTTGAAAGCCGGACAGCAGTTCCGTGCGCTGGGGAACGCGTTCGATTGGCGGCTGCGGCGGCCTGCGTTTCCCGCACGCGGCGACTCCGCAGGTGAGTGCCAGCAGAAGGATAACGCCACACCGCAAACGTCTAGGGAATCTGAGCATCATTTAGACTGGAATTATTTCGAGAATAAAGTTAAGTGCAGACAGGTCTGAGCGAACCCGCCGGATTCGTCGGCTGGAGTTGTGCTCAAACACCTATCTCCCCTCGCGACGAAACTCATAAAATATAACGGCTGAGGTCTTGATCCTTAACGATGTCCGCGAGGTTGCGCGTGACGTACTGCGCGTCTATGACCTGCCGCTTGGGTTCAAGGTCAGGGCCTTCAAAGCTGATCTCCTCCAGCACCTTCTCCATGATCGTCTGGAGACGACGCGCGCCGATGTTTTCCGTCTGCTCGTTGACGCTCACGGCGTAGCGGGCGATGGAATCAATGCCGTCCTCCGTCACGTCCAACTCGATCCCCTCGGTTTCCAGTAGCGCGCGATATTGCTTGACGAGGGAATTTTTCGGCTCCGTCAAGATGCGTTTGAAGTCTTCGAGCGTGAGCGCTTCGAGTTCGACACGGATGGGAAAACGTCCCTGCAACTCCGGGATCAAATCGGAAGGCTTCGAGACGTGGAAAGCGCCCGCGGCGATGAAGAGGATGTGGTCTGTGCGCACCATGCCGTAGCGCGTGTTGACGGTCGTGCCTTCGACGATGGGCAGGATGTCGCGCTGCACGCCTTCACGCGACACGTCCGGGCCGCCCGACCCCGACTCGCGACCGGCTATCTTGTCTATCTCGTCTAGAAAAATAATGCCCGACTGTTCGACGCGTTCGAGCGCGGCGCGGGCCACAGTATCCATGTCTATGAGGCGTTCTTCCTCTTCCTGCAAGAGATATTCAAGCGCCTCGTCCACGCGCATGCGTCGCCGTTTGGTGCGGCCCTGAAAAAGGTTTCCCAACATGTCTTTCATGTTGATGCCCATCTCCTCGACGCCCTGCGGCCCCGCGACCTCGATGGTCGGAAAACTTTTCTCACGCACCTCCATCTCGACGAGGCGATTGTCGAGTTTTCCTTCACGTAGTTGCGCGCGAAGTTTTTCACGCGTCTTTAAGGATTGATCGTCGCGTTCCGGCGTTGAGAGTTCGCTCGCTTCGACTCCCTGCGCTTCGGGGTTGTCGTCGCCCTCGAAGCCGTAAAAGCCGGACGCTTGACGCGGCGGCAAGAGTAGATCGAGAACACGCTCCTCTGCGTTTCTCTCGGCCTTCTCGGCGATCTCCTCGATTTTTTCCGCGCGCATCATGTCAACGGCGACTTCCGTCAGGTCGCGAATCATGCTCTCGACATCGCGGCCCACGTAACCGACTTCCGTAAACTTGGAGGCCTCTACTTTCAGGAAAGGCGAGTTCGACATGCGTGCGAGGCGGCGCGCAATCTCGGTCTTGCCCACGCCCGTCGAGCCGATCATGATGATGTTCTTGGGCATCACGTCGGCGGCCATGTCGGGCGAAAGCTTCTGCCTGCGCACGCGGTTTCTGAGGGCGATGGCGACGGCACGCTTGGCCGCATGCTGTCCCACGACATGCTTGTCGAGTTGCGCCACGATCTGTCGCGGCGTCATGTCGTCCAGACGCGACTCTTCGTCAACGTCGCCTGAGAGATAAATAACCATAATTCAACCGAACGGAAACGTCTTGGGCTTCAAAGCGTTCAGCCTCCGGCTTAAATTCATTTCGAGCGGCCCGCCTTGAGATTTCCAAATCATCGTCCATCAAAGCTCTTCGACAATGATGTTCTGGTTCGTGTAAATACAGATTTCACCGGCGATACGCAGAGCCTCTGCGGCGATGTCGCGCGCGCTCATTTCCGTGTTCTCAAGTAGAGCGCGGGCCGCCGCCAACGCGTAGGAGCCGCCCGAACCGATTGCCAGCGCTCCGCCGTCAGGGGCGATCACGTCTCCGTTGCCGGAAAGTAAGAACGAACTCTTCTCGTCGGCAACGATTAAAAGCGCTTCGAGGTGTCGAAGAATTTTGTCCGTACGCCACTCTTTGCTCAACTCGATGGCGGCGCGTTCGAGATTGCCGTGATACTGTTCGAGCTTCCCCTCGAATCTGGTCAGGAGTGAAAAAGCGTCGGCGCTGGCCCCCGCGAATCCCGCGAGGATTTTATCATTGTAGAGCCGACGCACTTTACGCGCCCCGCTCTTCATCACAGTGTCGCCGAGCGTCACCTGTCCGTCGCCCGCGAGCGCGACACGTTCGTCTCGCCGCACGAGCAGCACGGTCGTACTGCGCATCTTTGTTTTGGGATCATTCATTGTCAGCAGAGCACTATAGAAAGCTGTGCCGAGTGAAGTCAAGCCACTGTTCTGAAACGACCGTCTGTGCACGGGACTGTTAACCGAGACGGCTCTCTGCGGGCGATGACGCGGTAATCTTTGCGTTATGTTAAAGGTGTAGGTAATCTTATGCGGAATAGAGGGCGAGCAAGCCGAACGCTGTATTTCCGTTAATCAATGTAAAGGGCGTGACGGTTTTGATGGACACACGGCAGAGAAAACCCCTGATCGGCATCACTCTGAGGCACGAGCTTGAGACCGAGAGGTTTTACCTTGCGCGTTATTACAGCGAGGCGGTCGAAGCTTTCGGCGGTGTGCCCGTGCATGTGTCGCTCATCCCACACGAGGAATACATTAGTGATATTGCCCTGAGACTCGATGGAGTGCTGCTGCCGGGCAGCGCATCCGATGTTGACCCGCTCCGATATGGACGCGAACCACATCCGCATCTTGGCAGCGTGCATCCGCTCAAAGACGAAACCGACACGCTCCTGCTCGGCGAGGTGGAGCGTTTGAACATACCTCTTTTGGCGATCTGTTTCGGCATGCAGATTTGGAACGTGACGCGCGGAGGGACTTTAATTCAGGATATAATTTCGCAACTCCCCGAAGCGCTCAAGCACGAACAGGGCGCGCCGCGTGACCGGCACTCACATCGTTTAAAATTTCTGAAGGAGAGCCGGCTCGCACGAATTTCCGGACATGATGCTGCGCTGGTTAACAGTCACCATCATCAGGGTATCGAAAAGGTCGGGCGAGATTTAATTGCGACGGCGTGGGCGTCCGACGGCTTGATCGAAGGCGTCGAGGACAGTAGGGAAGGGCGCTGGGCAGTCGGCGTACAGTGGCATCCGGAGATAGGTTGGGAGACGGATGAGTTTTCGAGAAGTATCTTCCAGTCTTTCGTTAACGCTACGCGAGAGTTTGCGGAAAAAACCAGCGAAAGAGA
>JBAVPI010000006.1:0-2075 GCA_049692915.1 Pyrinomonadaceae bacterium | reverse complement strand
GGTCGTGCACGGGCGCGACGGGTTGGACGAGATTACGATTGCCGCCGCATCGCGCGTCGCCGAAGTGTCGGGCGACGGCGAAGTGCGCGTCTTCGATGTCTCGCCGGAAGATTTCGGATTGGAGCAGCGTTCGCTCGACGGCCTGAGCGGAGGCGATGCGGAAGCAAACGCGCGCCTCATACGCGAGGTGCTCGAAGGAGTGAGACAAGGCGCGGCCCGCTCGCTCGTCATCGCGAATGCTGCCGCGGCTTTATACGTCGGCGGGCTGGCGGATAATCTTCTTGAAGCCGCGAGGATGGCCGGGGCGAGCATCGAGAGCGGCGCGGCCGTGGCGAAGCTGGAAGAGTTGGTGAGGGCGACGAACGCGTGATGCAGACGACGAATTTTTTGACGGAAATCATCGAGTGCAAAAGAAGACGCCTTGACGCGTCGAAGGCTGTGCGGCCCCCGGCAGCGATGCGCGAAGAGGCTCACCGTGTCAGACGCGTTGCGCAATCTCACGCCTTTCGCGCGGCGCTCAGCAAAGACGATTCCCGCGTCAGGGTTATCGCAGAGTACAAGCGGGCTTCTCCGTCGAAGGGCGTCATTCGTGCCGACCTGTCTCCGATTGACGTGGCACGCGCTTACGAGTCAGGGGGTGCGGCGGCGATCTCGGTGCTGACGGAAGAGGATTACTTTAGCGGCTCGCTCGAAGATTTGCGTGCCGTCAGTGCGACGGTCACGCTTCCGCTCTTGCGTAAGGATTTCATCTTCGACGAGTATCAAATTTATGAGGCAGCCGCGGCGGGCGCGAGCGCGGTGCTGCTCATCGCGGCGGCGCTGGATGATGAGACGATGAAAGCCCTGCGGCATCTGGCGGAAGAAGAACTCGGCCTCGACGTTCTGCTCGAAGTTCATACCGAGGAAGAGATGAAGCGCGTGCGCTCTTCGGGCGCGACGCTCGTCGGGGTTAACAATCGCGACTTGCACACCTTTGATGTCACGCTTGAGACCTCCGTGCGTCTCGCGACGCATGCGCCCGCCGGTGTCCTGCTCGTCAGCGAGAGCGGATTGAAAACGCACGAAGACATCCACGCTCTACGCTCGCACGGCTACAGCGCCTTCCTCGTGGGTGAGACGTTGATGCGCGCCGGGAATCCAGCGGAAGCTTTGCGCGCGCTCTTGAATGTTTGAGGCGTGGGCGACAGGTTAATCAAACTTCGCGTCCACGGCTTGTGATGACGGCTTTCGATGAGCGACCATTCTCAAATGACGCGGATTAAAATTTGCGGGATAACGAATATCGATGACGCGCGGATCGCGGTCGAGTGTGGCTCGCACGCGCTTGGCTTCAACTTTTACAGGCCCAGTCCGCGATTCATCACGCCCGAAGCGGCGCGGCGCATTATCTCGGAGTTGCCGGAGGACGTGTTGACGGTCGGTGTGTTCGTTAACGAAGAATCGCCCACAGACGTTGAGCGCATCGCCGCCGAAGCGTGCGTCGGGGCAATCCAGTTGCATGGCGACGAGAGTCCGCGATATTGCCGCAAGATAAAAGCTTTGCCGGTCATCAAAGCGTTTCGCGTCGGCGCGGACTTTAGCCCGTCCGAAACTACACGATACGAAGTTGACTCGATTCTGCTCGATGCGTTTGCGTTTGGCACGCGCGGCGGAACGGGCCACACGTTCGACTGGACTGTGGCGCGTCGCGCTCGTGAGTTGATGAATAAGCTGTATCTGGCGGGCGGCCTGACGCCGGACAATGTGGCCGAAGCGATTGTTGCCGTCAGGCCATATGCCGTTGACGTGTGCAGCGGCGTCGAGAGCAAGCCGGGAACGAAGGACGCCGCGCGACTGAACCGTTTTGTCGAGGCGGTGCGACACGCCAACGTAAAAACTTGACGCCGACGTGCCCACATCGGTTATGCTGTGTGTCGTCAAGAGAGGGTCTCATTTTCCGCAAGAGGTGTTAACCCCTTTGCATTTCTCCCACCGTTTTGCCGAATTTGTAAGGGAATTTCTTTACGGCGAGTCCACAACGAATGAGCGTCACGGCACGATCAAATGAAGGGACGCGTGCCGGTTCGCGCCAACAG
>JBAVPI010000005.1:0-4334 GCA_049692915.1 Pyrinomonadaceae bacterium | reverse complement strand
CGTCCCCTCTGGTTCGTCCCGTTAAAGACGATGGCGCGCGCACTCGCTCCGGGAGTGGGGGCGGGCGTCGGAGTGGGAGTGGGCGTCGGCGTTGGTATCGGCGTCGGAATAGGAGTCGGAACGGGCGTCGGCGTTGGCGTCGGTGTCGGAACGGGTGTCGGCGTCGGCGTCGGCGTTGGTATCGGCGTCGGCGTGGGTGTGGGAGTTGGAGTAGGTGTCGGCGTGGGCCTCGGTGTTGGCGTGGGTGTTGGCGTAGGAATAGGAGTGGGCGTCGGAGTAGGTATCGGTGTCGGAGTTGGCGTTGGGATGGGGGTCGGCGTGGGTGTCGGCGTGGGTGTAGGTGTAGGTGTTGGCGTCGGTGTTGGCGTCGGGCCGCCGGCGGTCGTGACGCTGACGTGATCGAAGAAAGACTTGTTGAGTTGGTCGTTGTTCACGCCGCAGACGAAGAGGCCGATATAGATGCTGGCCGACATCGGAATCGTGTCCGTGACGGCGAGCGTCCACGTCACGCCGTCGGGCGAAGTGTAGCCGCTGAAAACGTTGCCGTTGCGCGCGAGTTTGAGCCAGTACGGGGCTTTGCCCGTGCTGAGCGCCACGGATGTGGTCGTCCCCACGTCTTTGCGCCGGTAGATTTCCGTCCCCTCGCTGCTCAGCATATTGAGGGCGATGTGGCGCGCACCCGCCGACAAATTCTCGCGAATCATCACGCCTGCTTTGCTGTCGCCGCTCGCGCTGTTGTCAACGCGCGTCACCTGAGCCACGATCTCGCCGTTGCCGTTCAATGGTTGAAAGAGGTAGTTGAAAGAGTCCGCATCCGCCCACAGTTGCAAGCCTGAGCCTTCGATCTCGACATTGCCGTTATAGTTGTTGGCGCGACCGGCGACACCCACCGTGCCGATGTCCTGATCCACCCACGGACTCGCGAGAGGCGAAGGCGACGGCGGGAAAGTCGAAGTCGGGAACGGGCGATAGAGCGGGTCGCCGAAGTACATCATGTTCCACTTCAGCCAGTATGTGTTGCGCAGCAGCGCGTCGCCGACGTTCGCGCCTTGAAAGAGGTCTCGGAAAATTCCGTCAACGCGAAACTGCCCTTCCGTGAAAGGCTCTGTGATCGCTCCGGCTGTGACGGTGATGCCGCGCGAGATGGCGTTGGCCGTCCAGTTCGTCCCGCCGCGCGGATTACGCGCCGACGCGCTGTCGAGGTGAATTCCGATGGCCCCCGTGTTCCATGTGAAAACATCATTGTAATGGTCGAGACTGTACTGTCCGGTGTAGAGGGCCGCGCCGTCGCAACGCGCGGGCGCAGGCACGGTGCCGAACTCCTCTTCGTGCGCGTCCTCGATGACCGACCAGCCTTTCTCGCGCGCGAACTCCGCGGCGCGATAGATATTCCAGTCCGTCTCGACCGGGCCGCTGTCGGACGCTTGATAGTTGAGCGGGCCGCGATTGCGGTCGAAGCAGCCGCGACCGTTGAGGCCGCTCGCCTCAGCCGCGAGCGCCTTGTCCACCATTCCCTTGGCGAGCGCGGGCGTCGGGGCGTCCAGTCGCCAGACCGAATAGACGAGATAAGAGCCGGGTTCGTTGCGGTAATCGGCCAGCGATGTGAACGGGACGTAGTTCGCGTACTGGCTGTCGTGCTCGACGAAGTAAGGGTTGAAGGCGACGAGCGGGTCGGTCACGTCCCACACGTCGGCGAGGCGTTGATCCACGGTCTTGCCCGCGTCGCCCGTGAGCACCGACGGCGGAGGATCAAGAATCTCGTAAGGCGTTTTGTAAGTCGTAACGATGTAGAGAATGTTCCGGCTGCCGAGGGCGTTGAGGCAATTCTGCACGGGCGTTTTAATCGTGCTGACGAAACTGGCCCACGTCAGATCAATCGGCGAAGGCGGCGAGACGGCGCACCTGTTCGCCGCCGGGATGTTTCGTTTCGCCATGTAATAGTCGGCCACGTCGCGCGACTCAGGCTCGTTCGCGTTGTAGATGACGAGCACCTTCTGATTCAACGTCGTCGCCACCGCCTCCGGCGGCTTGCCGATGGGCGCGTCCTGCGCACCGCTCGCCAACGTCAGGGAGGCCGTGAGGTGCTGTGTCAGCGCCAGTAAAATCAGGAGGCTGACGAGTTGTTTGATGTGCCGACGCTTGACCGCTTGAAACATATTTTCCCCCGAACAGACGATGAATGATTTTGACGAACCGGAGCCGAATGCCCTTCGTGTCGCGTTTGACGAGCCGCGTCCGGCCATTATCAGAGCGGCGGCCCCGCGACTCTTTGCGCCGATGATGCGCGCGCAGTTTAGCACCGGAACAGAACTTTAGTGTTTCTATACGACTAAAAGCCGGACGTTTCCCGCGCCGCACACCTGAAACCCGAACCGATGCGATTCACACAGACGATTTTGCGCAGACTTAAATTCATGTCCGACGCGCGGCGCATGCGCTCGCCCCGAAGGATACGGCGCGCGTACAATCATGCCCATCACACGAACTCGAACCGCGCGCCGCGCACGCATCGCGGCGACACGCATCGGCGAAATGTTTGAAGACAACTATATCTCTGGACGGAATCAATTATGAGTCAGGAAGATGAAACCCGCGCAGGCATCGCCCCGCCCCTCGGCGACATGAGCGCGGACGAGTTCCGGCGCTACGGCCACGAAATCATTGACACCATCGGCGACTATCTCGCGCACACCGAAAAATATCCGGTGCTCTCGCAAATCGAGCCGGGCGCGCTCGTCGCGGGGTTGCCCGCTTCCGCGCCCGCGCGCGGCGAACCGATGTCGGAGATACTCTCGGACGTGGAGAGGCTCATCGTGCCCGCGCTGACGCACTGGAATCATCCGGCGTTCTTCGCCTACTTCTCCATCTCCGCGTCGGCCCCCGGCATCTTCGGCGAACTCCTCGCCGCCGCCTTCAACGTCAACGGCATGCTCTGGCGCACCTCGCCCGCCTCGACCGAGTTGGAGACGGTCACGCTTTCGTGGCTGCGACAGATGATGAATTTGCCCGACAGCTTCGACGGCATCATCTACGACACCGCCTCCGTCTCGACGATGCATGCCATCGCCGCCGCGCGCGAAGCGCTCGACTTGGAAATTCGCGAACGCGGCATGAGCGGTCGCACAGACCTGCCCGCCTTGCGCGTTTACTGTTCAGATCAGGCGCACTCGTCCGTTGACAAGTCCGTCATCACGCTCGGCCTCGGCCAGAACTCTCTGCGCAAGATTTCGTGCGACGCGGAATTTCGCATGAGGCCGGACGCGCTCCAAGCGGCGATTGACGAAGACAGGCGCGTGGGGCTGTTGCCCTTCTGCGTCGTCGCCACCGTCGGCACGACCTCGACGACGAGCGTTGACCCCGTGCCCGCCGTCGCCGACATCTGCGAGCGCGAAAAACTCTGGCTTCACGTTGACGCCTCCTACGCAGGCTCCGCCGCCATCGTCCCCGAACTGCGCCACACGCTCGACGGCGCGGAGCGCGCCGACTCCATCGTCACCAACCCGCACAAGTGGCTCTTTACGCCGATTGATATCTCCGTCCTCTACTCGCGCCGGATGGACGTGCTGCGCCGCGCCTTTTCGCTCGTCCCCGAATATCTACGCACGGGCGAAGCCGATACCGTGCGCAATCAGATGGACTACGGCATCCAACTCGGTCGCCGTTTTCGCTCGCTCAAGCTCTGGATGGTGATGCGCTATTTCGGCCACGAAGGACTCGCCGCACGCATCGCCGAACACTGCCGCCTCGCGCAAATCTTCGCCTCTTGGGTGAAAGCGTCGCCCGACTGGGAACTGCTCGCGCCCGTTCCCTTCAGCCTCGTCTGCTTTCGCGCACGCCCGCGCGACGGCGCTTTGACAAACGAGACGACGAACGCGCGACTCGACGCGCTCAACGAAGGAATCATGAACGGGGTTAACGAGACGGGCGAAGCGTTTCTCTCACATACGAAGCTCAACGGCGTGATCTCGCTCCGGCTCGCCATCGGCAACATTCGCACGACGGAGAAGCACATCCGTCGCACATGGGAACTGCTCAACGCGGAACTGACAAGGCTCGCTTAAACTTTCGGCGCGGGGTTGCTAACATCCGTGCGCGCTCGCGCGTGCGTCTGCGCACATCTCTCGATGATGAACATCAAACTGACCATCATGCTGCTTCTCGCCGCTCTCCCGTTCTCAACGACGACGGCGGCGGCGCAGACGCGTCGCGGGATGACGCCCGCCGACACGCTCCGGGTCGCGGAGGTGAGCGACGCGCAAATCTCTCCGAACGGCGCGCTCGTCGCATATGTCGTCACGACGAACGACGGCAACGAGCGGCGCAGCGCCTTATGG
>JBAVPI010000004.1:0-5150 GCA_049692915.1 Pyrinomonadaceae bacterium | reverse complement strand
ACTCGGTGTTGTCGCGCCCCGCGCTTTGTTGTATAAGACTTGTCGTCGCGCATCCGACGCGCTCCGTCCCCGTGGCCGCGTGGCGAACAGGGACGGCGACACGCGGGAACGTGCCGCTCTCATTTCTTCAAACACAGTCCGAATTGTTACTCCCGATGGCGAACTATCCGGTTGACGCGACGCGCGATCAAATGCTTGAGCGCCCGCTGCCGCACAGCGCGGAGGGCGAGCGCGCCATCCTCGGCGCGATTATCCTCGACAACAGCCTCGTTAATCAGGCCATCGAACTACTCAAAGCCGAAGACTTCTACGTCCGCGCGCATCAGTTCGTCTTTCGCGGCATGATCTCTTTAAGCGAGCGCGGCGCGGAGATCAACCCGATCCTGCTCGGCGAAGAATTGAGGCGCGAAGGCGTGCTCGAACAGGTTGGCGGCATCGCCTTCATCAGCGAGTTGACCTACGGCATGCCGCACTTCGCGAACGTCGCGGCCTACGCCAAGATGGTCAACGGCAAGTCCGTGATGCGGCAACTCGTCAAGGTGGCGAACAAGATTACGAGCGAGGCGTTGGAGGAAGAGGACGAGCCGGAAGTCATACTCGACCACGCCGAGCAGATGATCTTCGCACTCGCCGACGCGCGCACGCGTCAGGGCTTCGCGCACGTCAAGCCGGTTGCCGACGCGCTCCTCGAAAAAGTACAGGAGATGGCCGGTCGCTCTGCCATGCTCACGGGCCTGACCACGGGCTTCAGCGAACTCGATCAGATGACCTCCGGCCTGCAAGAGTCCGACCTGATTATCGTCGCCGCGCGTCCTTCGATGGGTAAAACGAGTCTTTGCCTGACGCTCGCGCAGAATGCGGCGGTGCAGGCGGGCGCGGTCGTCGGCGTCTTCTCGCTGGAGATGTCGAAGGAGTCGCTGGTGATGCGCATGCTCTGTTCGGAGGGGCGTGTGGACGCGCATCGCTTCCGCAGCGGATACCTTTCGCGCGAGGAGTGGGGGCGGCTCGCGGGCGCGCTCGGCACGCTCGCCGAGGCGAAGATTTTCATAGACGACACGCCGGGCATCTCCGTGCTTGAGATGCGTGCGAAGGCGCGCCGCCTAGCGGCAGAGCAGAAGGGCCTCGACCTCATCGTCGTTGATTATTTACAGTTGATGTCCGGCTCGTCGCGCCGCTCGGAGTCGCGCCAGCAGGAAGTTTCGCAGATTTCGCGCGAGCTTAAAGCGCTGGCGAAAGAGTTGCACGTTCCGCTCGTCGCGCTTTCGCAACTCTCACGCGCGCCCGAAGCCCGCACGGATCATCGCCCGCAACTCGCCGACCTGCGCGAATCGGGAGCGATTGAGCAGGACGCCGACGTGGTCGCTTTTATCTATCGCGAGGAGCAGTACAACCGGACGGAAGAGAATGCGGGGATGGCGGAACTGATCGTCGCCAAACAGCGCAACGGCCCGACGGGCATGGTCAAGCTGGCTTTCCTGAAAGAGTTCACGCGCTTCGAGAACATGTGGCGCGAGTGAGCGAACGGGTGACGCAGGGTGTGCACGTGTGAGATGTCCCGTGTCGTGATGCTTTTCAGACCGCCGCATGTGGCGGTCTAAATTTTTATCAACCCCACGATGATGACGACGGACGAAATGGACGCGATGTTCGATTCAAACTTCGACGGGCACAGGCCGACGTGGGCGGAGATTGACCTCGACGCGCTGGCCGCAAATTTTCGAGAGGTGCGCCGACGCGTCTCGTCGGGCGTCGGCGTGATGGGTGTCGTCAAGGCCGATGCTTACGGGCACGGCGCGATGGAGTGTGCGCGCAGGCTGGCGTCGGAGGGCGCGGAGTGGTTCGGGGTGGCGACGCCGGAGGAAGGAAGGGAACTGAGGGGAGCGGGCGTGACGCAGCCCGTTCTTGTCTTCGGCGGGTTCTGGAAGGGACAGGAGGGCATCTGCATCCGTCATGCGCTAACGCCGGTGTTGTATCGCCTCGACATGGCATCGTCGTTCGACGCGGCGGCGCGCGCGGCGGGAGTGGTCGCCGACGTGCATGTGAAGATTGACACGGGGATGGGGCGGCTCGGAGTTCGTTACGACGAGGCGGCGGAGTTCGCCACCCGTTTGCACGAATTTCCTAACCTCAAAGTCAAAGGCGTGATGACGCACTTCGCCGCCGCCGACGATCCCGACCGCGACTGCTTCAGCGAAGATCAATTGAAGCGTTACAGGCAGGCGGTCGAAGCGTTTCGCGAGCGCGGGCACAATCCAATCTTGGAGGACATGGCGAACTCGGCGGCGACGTTCGCTCATCCTGAGACGTGGGGCAACATGGTGCGGCCCGGCGGCGTTCTCTATGGACTCTGGCGCGACATCCTGCCGCCGCTCGCCGAAGAACCCGCCTTGCGACCGGTGATGTCTCTGCGCTCGCGCATCATTCTGTTGAAGCGCATCCACGAGGGCGAGACGCTCGGCTACGGTTGTACGTTCGAGGCTTCGCGGGAGACGCTGGTGGCGACGCTTCCCGTCGGTTATCACGACGGCTACGTGCGCGCGCTCTCGAATCGCGGGCGCGTCATCGTGCGCGGGCAATACGCGGGGGTGGCGGGTCGCGTCTCGATGGATTTGACGCTCTTGGACGTGACGGATGTGCCGGGCGTCGCCGTCGGCGACCGTGTGACGCTGATGGGCACCGACGGTGAACTCTCAATTCACGCCGAAGACATCGCAAAGACCGCCGGTACTCTCTCGTATGAAATCACCTGCGGCATCAGCGCACGCGTCCCGCGCCTGTACGTGACGAAAGGCTAGAGGCTGGAGACCCGTTAAATTTTCAACGCAAGTCTCCAGCCTCGAACCACTCGCCCTCTAACCTCTCGTCCTCAAACCCTTCGTCCACGGTCTTCAACTTGTCTCCCTACTGAAGAACGAAATTGTACGTGATGACGCCGGAGACTTTGACGGGTTGACCCGTGAGCAGCGTCGGGCTGAATCGCGCTTGATAAGCGGCTTGGACAGCGGCGTTGAGCAGCAGCGGGTGTCCGCTCGTCGCCTGTGCGGAAACGACGCGCCCCGCTTCGTCCACGAGAATCTGCACGGTGACGGCCCCCGCCGCGCGCACTCTCTTAGCAATCTCAGGGTAAGGGGGCGCGGGTTTGGAAATCGCTTTACCGCTCAACACGCTGCTCGGCAAACTGATTTTCGTCGGACGTTGCGGCGTCGCTTCCGGCGTCGGCGCGGGCTTGACGGGAAGCGGCGGGGCCGTCTCGCCCGTGTCTCTGACGACGGGCAGACCTGTCCCGTCGGGCGTGCCGTTCGGGTCGCCGCCCGTGTTTCGTCCCGGAGGCGCTCCGGCAGTGGGCGGAATGGAGTTATAGTCGCCGATTTTATACGGCATGTGATCGGGAAGCAGGGGCGTGTCTGCTCTGGCGACCGGCCTGTTGTTCAAGTAAGGAGTGTCTTTGACGACTTCGCGGATGACGGCGACTTGTTGCGGCCTGTTGTTTTCGGCGGCGGGTCTTGCAGCCGCGCGATGCTCCTCGGCTCTGGGTGTTTCCGCCCGCGCAAATTGTATGAAGTTAACTTCGTAATCGCTCGACTCGTCGAGCCGGACGTTATAGGCGTAGATGCTGCCGACGCCGAGGACGGCGAAGAGCAATCCGTAGCAGGCGAGCGTGCCGAGGAAGAAGCGACTCCTGCGCTTGAAATCTTTCGCATGCGACCCCGACTCGACGAGATGATTAAACATTATTCTGATTCTCCCTTGCATCCGGTGCCAATCGGGTCGGGAGTCCACTCGAAACTTTAGAAACCGACGACGCCTCGTTTGTTCCGTGATTAGCCTGTGACGAAGCGGAAATTAACGCACGGGCATCGAAGGCGCGTTGAAGGCAGCCGCCGCGTCTTTGTGTCTCTCATGTTCAGAAACGATGAGCAGTTCGAGGCGTCGGAATTAAAGTTGAACGTCTCATACGCGCGTTCCCTGATTAAACCTTGAACTTTAAACCTCGAACTCTTAGGATGAGACGCCTTAAAGAAATGCTTTCATCAACCGGGGAGGAATGAAGATGGCGACAAGTGCGGAGTGGCATGAAGACTATAGCCAGATGAGCGAGTTGGCGAAAAACTTTTCGCGCGCAGTGAAGTCCGTGCAGGAAGAGTTGGAGGCGGTTGACTGGTACAACCAGCGGGCCGGTGCGACGACGGACGACCAACTCCGTCGCATCCTCGAACACAACCGCGACGAGGAGATCGAGCACGCGATGATGGCGCTCGAATACCTGCGCCGCATCAATCCCGTCTTCGACAAACACATGCGCACTTATCTTTTTACGGAGAAAGATATTCTTGAAGTCGAAGAGGATGCGGAGCACGGCTGACGAACGCAAAAGTCGCCTGCTCGTATTCGCTCTCGCCCCGATTACTCGCCTGAACAACCGGCTTTCCCCGTCCCCGGCAGCAACTCTTGTCCGCGGGCGCTCGTGAACCTTTCAGACGCACGCTTTCGCGCCGGAGTGCCCGGCGTCTTTCGGTTGAGAGGACAACGCACATGAGTCAACAGTCTGTGACGGGACAAGGCGTGGAAGAACTGAACCCGTTCAAGATCGCGCAGCAGCAATTCGACACGGCGGCGGAACTGTTGGGCCTCGACGATTCGACCCGGCAGGTGTTGAAGAACACCAAGCGGCAACTCATCGTCGCAGTGCCGGTCAAGATGGACGGCGGCGAAGTGAAAGTCTTCGAGGGCTATCGCGTGCAGCACAACATCGCGCGCGGCCCCGCGAAGGGCGGCATACGCTTTCATCCCGGCGTGACGCTCGACGAAGTGAAGGCGCTCGCTTCTTGGATGACATGGAAGTGCGCGACGGTCGGCATCCCTTACGGCGGCGGCAAGGGCGGCGTGATTTGCGATCCGAAACGGATGTCGCGAGGCGAGCTTGAGCGCCTGACGCGCCGCTACGCTTTCGAGATCGCGCCCATCATCGGCCCCGACCGCGACATTCCAGCGCCCGACGTGTACACAGACGAGCAGACGATGGCGTGGATTATGGACACCATCTCGATGGTGCGCGGTCATACGCAACTCGGCGTCGTGACGGGCAAACCTGTCGCGCTCGGCGGCTCGCAGGGGCGCGGCGAAGCGACGGCGCGCGGATGTCTCTACGT
>JBAVPI010000003.1:0-3642 GCA_049692915.1 Pyrinomonadaceae bacterium | reverse complement strand
GCCACCGCCGCCGCCGAACCGCCCGAAGAGCCGCCGGGCACGCGCGCCGTATCCCAAGGGTTGCGCACGGGGCCGAACGCCGAGTTCTCGTTCGACGAACCCATCGCGAACTCGTCGCAGTTGGTCTTGCCGATGATGACAGCGCCCGCTTCATGCAAACGCCGCGTTACGGTGGCATCGTACTGCGGGTGATAATTTTCAAGGATGCGCGAGCCGCACGTCGCCTGTAAGCCCCGCACGCAGATGTTGTCTTTGAGGACGATGGGAATCCCCTTGAGTCTTGGTTGCGACGTTTCGTTGGTGTCCGTCGAGTCGCCGCCTGCGACCTTCGCGCCGTCGCCCGCTCCGTCTAATTCGTCGGCGCGTCCGGTTGCGCCCTCGCGGTCAATCTGTAAGAAAGCGTTGAGCGTGCCGTTTAAGGTCTCCGCCGCGTCGAGCGCGGACTCCGTGACGGAGCGCGCCGTCGCCTCGCCGCTCGTGATGCGCGCGCTCAGGCGCTCGATAGTGTTTTCCGGGATTAAGCTCATAAAAAAGGTTGGAGAGAAACGAAAAGTTGACGGCTGAAGGCTGTTCTGCCGTCCCTTCCTAGAGAACTTTATGCTGTTTTGCCGTCTGTTCCTAGAGAACTTTCGGGACGCGAAAATGTCCGTGCGAAGGGTCGGGCGCTTGGTCGAGCGCGAGTCGCTGGCCGAGCGAGGGCCGGATAACATCATCGCGCGCCGTGTCGGTGCGTTCGCCTTCGGGCGTCAAACCGCCGATGGCCGGCTCGACACTGCTCGTATCCAGTTCGTTCAACTGTTCGACGTAAGCGACGATTGAAGCGATCTGCGGCGTCAGCGCGTGTAACTCGTCGTCAGTGATATCGAGATGCGCGAGCGTCGCGATTTTTTTAATGTCTGATTCAGTGATCGGCATGATTTGTTGAATCGTAAATCGTGAATCGTAAGTCGTGAATCGTAAATCGTGAATGGTGAATAGTCGGAAACTTTCCTTCCTCCATTTACGATTTACGATTCACGATTTACTGTTTACGTCCTCCCTGTGCGTTCATGTAACTGCCTGCGGCGATGAGAAAGCGACGGCGCAAGGTTTCGTCGTGAATAGCTGCGGCGGCCTCTTGAAGCGGCGCGGCGCTGTCGAGAGCGCTCTCTTCGCCCGTCTCGTTCACGGCGGCGAACGAAGGCATGCGCGCGCGTTCGGCCTGCACGGTGGCGCGGTCAACTCGAAACTCGATGAACGTGACCATCGCCTGACCGAGCACCGAGTTGAGACGGAAGAGCAGTTGGCCGCTGATGGCTTCGAGTTGCTTCTGCCACGTCGTATCGGGAACGGCGACGACAAGCGTCTTGCGGTAGAGACGAAACGGCACAGCACAGCCGCGCAAAGCCTCGCCCGCCACGTGACGCCACACAACGAGTGCGGCGGCCTCGGCCACCTCGTCGGCCTCACCCGCCGCGCGAATCAGATTCGGCAATGCCCGGAGCAGGTCGTCCATATCGCGACTCCGGATCGCGAATTTTAGATTGAAAGTGTTTCGGCGCGAATCTACAATCCGAAATCTAAAATCCGTAATCTTGATGGGAGTGTAATGGATAAAGAGCGAGAGCCTCAAGCCGACAGCACGGAAACGCCGGAGCATCCCGGTGGGTTGCGGGCGCTCGTGCTGGCCTCTTCCAGCCCGCGCCGTGCGGAAATCCTGAGCGCCGTCGGATGGCCGTTCGAGACTTGCCCCGCGGATATTGACGAAACGATGCGCGCCGGCGAAGAGCCGTCCGCCTACGTCCGGCGATTGGCGAGAGAGAAGGCCGGGGCTGTCGCCGCCACGCGCTTGTTCGGGCTGGTGCTCGGCGCAGACACGGTGGTCGTGATAGACGAAGAGGTGCTTGGCAAGCCGCGTGACGAGACGGACGCGCGCCGGATGCTGCGGCTCTTGAGCGGACGCGGGCACGAAGTCCTGACCGGCATCGCGCTCGTGCGTGCGGAAGACGGGCGTGCCTCGGTCTCCTTCGAGCGGACGCATGTGCGCTTCGCCGCGCTCTCGGACACGGAGATTGACTGGTACGTGTCGAGCGGCGAGCCTTCGGGCAAGGCGGGCGCTTACGCCATACAGGGCCGCGCCGCGCTTTTCGTCGAAGCGATAGAGGGCGACTACTGGAACGTCGTCGGCCTACCGGTGCGACGGGTTTACGAGTTGGCGCGAGAATTCGAGAGTGCGGCTGCGCACGGCGGAGGGTGAACGTCGCGGCGCGCTGAACAATCCGCGAATAAAAAGCGAAAGGACGGATGAAAAAGCTAAAGGGCCGAACCCTCTTGAGAGTTCGGCCCTTTAACTTTTATCTACACATCCGGCGACGGCTCTTCTGGAAAAAGAGTTACCGCGTTTTGTTGTTGAGCATCTCGTTCAGACGGGGCGAGAGCGTGTCAATGAGCTTGCGTCTGGGGTCGAGTCCGCCGATTGGGTCGCCGGCGATGCCTCCCTGCCTGTCCAGAATCACGACCGCCGGAAGCTGGTTGCCGGGGACGCCCAACTGCTTGAAGAGTGCGCCTTCGGGGTCGCGCAGGACGGCGATCTTCAGCCCGTGCTTGTCGGCGAACGAACGCAACTGCGCGTCCGTTGCGAAGTTCTTCGACTTGGGCGAATCAGAGTCCGTGCTCACCCAGTAAATCCGCACGTTGCGCGGGCCGAACTCGTCGGCCAACTCCTGCACGCCCTTCACCTGCTCACGCGAAAGCGGTAGCCATGACGCACCGAATGTCAGCACGACGATGTCGCCGCGCAACATCTCGGAAGAAATCTCGCCCCCGTCCGTTGTGCGCAACTTAAAATCCAGAGGCGCGGCGGCGAAGCGCGGGGCCGCCATCACGATGCTCGAAAAAACGAACAACAAGAGCAGTCCGGCGGCGATGTATGTACGACGTTGAGGGGTTAACATTTGAGTCTCCTGACTTGCGGCGTGCTGGCCGCGTCAAACATGCGCGGCTTCGTTTTCTGCCAGCCGCGCCTTGAATTTCGCGCGGAGGCACGCACGGATTTTAGATGAGCGGTCAAAAAGAAAGGTTGTGTTAAAGGCGTGCACCGTCTTGTCCATCCGCCGCCAAACGCCTCTCGTCAGGAGGGCGACGGCGGTCGCGCTGCGTCCGGTGGGGCTGTGCCGAAAACTTCCCCGTGCAGCGCGCAATAATCGTCCCAAGTGTCCATGTCGCGCGCAATGTAAGGCGACCGGACGGGCACGCGCCGCACCTCTTCGCGGTGTGCGTCGAACAGCCCGCGCAAACCCCTTCGCGCATCGAGCCGCAGCAACTCGTCTCGAAATTCAAGACTAATCAAGACCGGATGCCCGCCGCGCCCCTTCCACTCCGGCACGACGAGCCGCGCCTTCGTCCGTCGCCATTCGTCGAGCGTCTCGCGTATCGCCGCGGGCGGAATCGCCGGTTGGTCAACGAGCGCGAGCAGGAAGGCTTCCGTCTCTTCCGGCAGTTGTTCGACACCGCGCGCAATCGAGACGCCCATCTCGCTCTCCGCTTCCTCGTTGACGGCGAAGCGGACGCAGGGCAGCGGGGACAACAGCACACGCAACTCCGCGGCGCGGTGGCCGAGCACGACGACTATCTCCGCAACTCCCGCCGCGCGCAAGTTCTCGA
>JBAVPI010000002.1:0-2508 GCA_049692915.1 Pyrinomonadaceae bacterium | reverse complement strand
CAGTCCGCGTCGGCGCAGGTTGATGAACTGCGCCGGAAGATCGTCGCGACGAAAGAGGGCGGCATGATTACGGGCGAAGAACGACTGCGCGAGAATTTGAGCGACCTCTACGGCAACGTCGTCGCCTATGACGGGCGTCCTTCGCAAACACAGGTCGAGCGCACGGACGCACTCGGCAGGGAACTGACGGATGTGGTCAGCGCCTTCGACGCGTGGTCGGCGAAAGAGTTATCCGCGCTCAACTCCGCACTGGCGGGCAAGGGACTTGAGCCGGTCAAACCGCTCGCGCTTGATGAGTGGAAGAAGCAGGGAGACGCCGGTAGAGGTCAATCGCCCCAACTGCGAGGGCGAGAATTTGATCGCTTTTAGACGCTGACGAAAAAAATAGAAGAAGCGGTAGGACTGAACCGGGATGAGGGTTTCAGTCCTACCGCTTCTCTGCTTTCGCGTGCCCGTCTCGCAAACGGGGCGAGATACCAATAGCGCGTTGCACCGGAATGAGACTGCAAGTCAGCACCGGCTACGTTAACGCGCCGTTACGTCGTGCGTACCACGCGCCCTGCGCAATCCTGCATGACTTAAACCGCCTCGTCCTCACCGTCCGCATTCAATCGCGAGTGGCTGTGCCGGTCGGCGATGACGGTCGGCGATAGTTGTCGCCGTCTGTTTCAGAAATCGTCGTAAGGCTCTTCTTTCCCGACTTGCAGGTGCGGGGCCGAAGGTTCCCAGACGAGACCGCGCCATTCGTCGCTGGCCTCTACCAAGAGCAGCGCGGCGAGCGGCTGCACGGGGTTGCGCTCAAGGCGCAGCACTTCGGCGATGGCCTCCACTTGCAGACCCTGCGCATCGGGCACGATCAATTGCACGCGGCTGCCCACGTCCGGCAACTGCGCGAGATGGACGAGCGCGCCCGCCGGGCCGACGTTCTCCGTCTCACCCAACGCCACGACATGCTCGCCCGACGATTCGTCGTCCCATTCGGCGCGCACGGGGATGTGTATGGGGTAGCGCGGCCCTGTGCGTTGCTCAACAATCTGGCTGGACATTGGGGCTTCTCCTTCAATTGAATGGTCGCATTATGACATAAACGACGAAAGCCGTCCGTCTCCAACTTTCGCCCTGCGGTTTACAGACGCGGGAATCTCACGTCTCAATCTTCCTCGCCCGCGCGCAATTTTTCGAGCACGGTGAAATCTTCGAGCGTGGTGGTGTCGCCCTGCACCGAGCCGCTCGAAGCGATCTCGCGAAGCAGACGGCGCATGATCTTCCCCGAACGAGTCTTTGGCAAAGAGTCCGTGAAGCGTATCTCGTCGGGGCGTGCGAGCGCGCCGATCTCTGTCGCGACGTGGCGGCGCAACTCCTCTTTCAACTCATCGCTCGTCCGGTGACTGCCTTCGAGCGTGACGAAGGCGACGATGCCGGAGCCTTTGAGTTCATCGGGGCGGGGCACGACCGCCGCCTCCGCCACCGCCGTGTGCGAGACGAGCGCGCTCTCGATCTCCATCGTCCCCAGACGGTGGCCGCTCACGTTAATCACGTCGTCCACGCGTCCCATAATCCAGAAGTAGCCGTCCCGGTCGCGGCGCACGCCGTCGCCCGCGAAATAGACGCCGGGAATCTCCGACCAGTAAGCGGCGCGGTATCGCTCGTCGTCGTTGTAGATCGTCCGCAGCATCGAAGGCCAAGGGCGCTTGATGACGAGATAGCCGCCCTCGTTCGCGCCGACCTCGCCGCCGTCCTTCCTCATCACGGCGACCTCGATGCCGGGCAGTGGCAGCGTCGCCGAACCGGGCTTCGTCGGCGTCGCGCCGGGCAGGGGACTAATCATGATCGCGCCCGTCTCGGTCTGCCACCACGTATCAACGACGGGGCAGCGACCCCCTCCGATGATTTCTCGATACCACATCCAAGCTTCCGGGTTGATCGGCTCGCCGACCGTACCGAGCAGACGCAGAGACGTGAGGTCGTGTTTGTTCGGCCACTGCTCGCCCCACTTGATGAAGGCGCGGATGGCGGTCGGCGCGGTGTAGAGAATGCTGACGCGGTGTCGCTCGATGATTGACCAGAAGCGGTCGGGTTCGGGCCAGTTCGGCGCGCCCTCGTACATCAACACGGTCGCGCCGTTCGACAGCGGGCCATAGACGACGTAAGAGTGCCCCGTCACCCAACCGATGTCCGCCGTGCACCAGTACGTGTCTTCGTCCTTCAAATCGAAGACCCACTTCGTCGTCAGATGCGCGCCGAGCAGGTAGCCGCCCGTCGTATGCAGGATGCCCTTCGGCTTCCCCGTCGTGCCCGAAGTGTAGAGGATGAAGAGCGGGTGTTCGCTGTCGAGTTCTTCCGCCGGGCAGTCGGGCGCAGCCGTCTCCACAAGATCGTGCCACCAGAAATCGCGCCCCTCTTTCATCTCAACCGGCGAGCCGGTGCGCCGCACGACGATGCAGCGTTCGACGCTTGGCGTCTCGGCGAGCGCCGCGTCCACCGCCTGTTTCAACTTGACCTCCGCGC
>JBAVPI010000001.1:0-1725 GCA_049692915.1 Pyrinomonadaceae bacterium | reverse complement strand
CCCGTCGCGTTATAGACGGCGTTGGCGATGGCCGCCGCCGTCGGGATCGTCGAAGGCTCGCCGATGCCGCCCGCGTCCGTCGAACTGCGACCGAGATGCTCTTCGATTAAAATCGTCTCGATGACGGGCGTCTCGCGCGAGCCGACGATCTTGTACTGTTCTAGGTTCGGGTTGACCATCTTGCCCGTGTGCCGGTCGAGGATGCGATTCTCGTAAAGCGCGTAGGAGATGCCCTGCAAGATGCCGCCGTTGATCTGGCTTTCGAGCGCGAGCGGGTTGATGGGCCGACCGCAATCATGTACGGCGACGACGCGCTCGACTTTGACGACGCCCGTCTCCGTGTCCACCGCGACCTCGACGAACTGCACCCCGCCGTAAGTACCTATGCCGAAGCCGAAGGCATCCGCCTCGTTCTTGAAGACGAAGCCGCCGTAATCATCCGGGCGACCCGCGCGCACCGCAATCTGCTCGGTCTTGAGTTTCGACGCCGCCTGTTTGAAGGTGAGCGACCTGTACGCCTTGCTCGTCGGCGCGAGATTGAGACTGACGACGCCGTGACGCATCACGAGTTGATCGGGAGTCGTGTCGAGCGCGGGCGCGACCTGTTCGAGCAGTTGCAGCCTTAACCTGTGCGCGGCGTTGCGCGCGGCGGGCGTGATCGAGCCGGTCGTCATGCTGCCGCCCGACGCAGGGCCGTTCGGAAAGGCCGTGTCGCCGATGCGCAGAGTGATGTCGGCGGGCTTGAGTCCCAACTCTTCCGCCACGACCTGCGCGAGCGCCGTGCGAATGCCGCCGCCGATGTCCTGCACACCGGACAGCAACTCGATTGAGCCGTCGCGCGTCAGGCGCACTTCGACCGACGAGTCGAGGTTGATGAGGCGATACCAGACCGCCTGCGCGACGCCGAGGCCGCGCTTCAACGTTCCCTTGTCCGCGCCCGGCGCGTGCCTGCGCGACCAGTTAACGTGCGCCGCTCCGATGCGCCGCTCTTCTCTGCGCGCGTCGCTTTTATCAATCTTGTCTCGCAGCGCGAGCGGGTCAACGCGCAGGCGTTCGGCGAGTTCGTCAATCAACTGTTCGAGCGCAAAGCAGCCCTGCGGGTGGCCGGGCGCGCGGAAGGCCGCAGCCGGGCCGGCGTGCGTGAACACATCTGATTCTTCGGTCGCGATCTCGCCGCACTCGTACATGTTCTGCGCAGGCCCCGCCGTGCCCGCGCCCGTGCCCGTGCCCGCCGTGCCGTAAGACTGTAGATGAATCGCCGTGAGCGTGCCGTCGCGTTTCGCGCCGATGCGTAAATGTTGTACGGAGTCGGGGCGATTGCCGGTCGAGAGATGTTCGTCCTTGCGGTCGAGCATCAGACGCACGGGCGCTCCCGTCTTCTTAGACAAATGCGTGGCGAGCGCGCCGTAGTTGCCCGCGCCGAACTTCGCGCCGAAACCGCCGCCCATGAACTCCGTCACGACGCGCACCTGACTCTTCTTCAACTTGAAGATTTCCGCCAACTCGTCGCGGACGCTTCCAGTCCCCTGCGTCGAAGAATAGACGGTCAAGCCTTCGGGCTTCCAGTCGGCGACGATGCCGTGGGTTTCAAGTGCAGAGTGCGTCTGCACCTGCGTGCGAAACTCGCCTTCGACAATGATGTCGGCCTCTTTGAAACCCTTTTCAGTATCGCCGGGCGGCTGTCCATGCGGCCCGCCGCGCACAGGGCCGCGCACGTTGCCCGTC